>DASRUH010000118.1:0-4926 GCA_035655535.1 Methylomirabilis sp. (SeqCode) | reverse complement strand
CGGCTGTTGGCGGCTGTACCTTGAGGAGGATGTCGGCCCTCTGGAATATCTCTGGCTCGAGGCGCGCGCCCCTTTCGAGGTAGGAGCGGTCCGAAAAGCCGGCCGCCGCGCCCGCGCCCGGCTGCACGAGAACCTGCAGGCCTGCCTTCGTGAGCTTCGGAACGAGCTCGGGGACCAGCGCGACGCGCCGCTCGCCGGGGAGCGTCTCTGTCGGAACACCGACGATCATGAGATCCCTGTGGGTGTGTGGTTGGCGCCACCGGGACGCCGACATCCCGGAGCGGTTCTGTGCACCCTAACATTTCACATCGGTCGGAGCAAGAACGGCCCGTCCGGAGCACCCGGTGCTCACACCGGGCGCCAGGTTAGTGCCGTTCCAACTATTCTTACGAACTGTGCCGCTCCACACGCGCACGACGATTGGAACAACGGACGCCGCCCAGATTCGGCTCACCAAGTTGGCACGGCACTACGCGATCGCGCCGGCGGCGCGCAGCTCGCCGATCTGGGCCTGATCGAGGCCGAGCCAGCGCAGGACCTATCGCCCACGAAACTCGGGCTTGCGCTTTTCGAGAAACGCCCGGCGGCCCTCCTGAAAATCATCCGTATCGAAGCAGGCAAACGGAAGCTTGGCCTCTTCAGCGGTGAGGCCGCCGAGGTCGGGCATCCGAAGGACCGTCTCCATGATCTCCTTATGCCAACGATGGCTCAGCGGTGCGTAGGCGGCGATCTCAGCGGCAACCTGGTTGGTGACCCGCTCGATTTCGGCGAGCGGGACGAGGCGCGAGATCAACCCGATGCGCAGCGCCTCGTCTGCTTCGACCAGACGTGCCGTGAGAACCATGTCCATGGCTAGGCCGGGTCCCACGAGGCGGACCAGCCGCGACATCTCCCAGTGCGGCATGACGATGCCCAATTTGGCGGTGGGCATGCCGAACCGGCTGTTGTCGGCGGCGATCCTGAGATCGGTCGAGATGGCCAGCTCGAGCCCGCCCCCCACACAAAAGCCAGCAACCATGGCGATCGTCGGTTTGGGGAGACTGGCGACGTCCCTGAGGGCCTCCTCAACCGCTGCGTGATACTTGATGGCTAATGCCGAGTTTCTCCGTGTCTCCTCGAACTCGGTGATGTCGGCTCCGGCGGAAAAGGCCTGAGTCCCGGCACCACGGAGAATGACTACGCGCACCTCATGGCTGGTCTTCAGTTTGGCCATCATTGCGGCAAGCTGCTGCCACATTTCGTAGGTGACGGCGTTGCGCTGGGCCAGCCGGTTGATGGTGACGGTGGCCACACCGCCATTGACTTCCCGCAGCAGTTCCTGGTTCATCTCCGGATCCCTCCTGATACGTCGTGGTCCTTCACAAGCACACGATCAGCGACGAGCGGCCTCGAGGGCTTCCGACAAGATTTCTGCCGGATGGCGCGCGCGGCGGCCGGTCCCGTGGAGAATCTGCTGTCGGCAGGAGACCCCCGAGGCAACGACCTCTGTGCCCTCGCCGGCCTCCTCGATCGCCGGAAACAGTCGCTGCCGCCCGATGGCAACCGAGAGGTCGTAGTGCTCTCGCTCAAAGCCGAAGGACCCCGCCATCCCGCAGCAGCCCGCATCGATCTCCTTCACGCTGAGACCCCGGATCAGGCGCAGGGCCTCGAGCGTCGGGCGAGTTCCCACCAATGCCTTCTGATGACAGTGGGCGTGAACGAGGACGCGCCCCTCGGTCGGCCGAAAGACGCCTTCACAATCCTGCCGCCGGCCGACGAGAAATTCCTCCAGCAGAAAACTCTGCCGCGCCACCGCCTCGGCTTCCGGCCCCTCGGCGAGCTCCGGGACCTCATCCCGCAGAGTCAACAGGCAACTCGGCTCGCACCCCACGATGGGGATCCCAGACCTCACATACTGAGACAACCGTTCGACCGTCGCCCGGGCGCACTGCGCCGCCTCGCGCAGGAGGCCCTTGGAGATCAAGGTCCGGCCGCAGCAGCCGGCCTCCGCCAGGATCACCTGATACCCCAACCCCTCCAGGAGCCGCGTAGCCGCCATCCCCACCTCGGGATAGTGATAATTCATGAAGGTATCGGGGAAGAGCGCAACCGACCCCTTGGTTCCTGGCAGCGAGGCACCCCGCCTGAGAAACCATTGGGTGAAGCTCACAGAGGCAAAGGAGGGCAACGGACGCCGCCGCTCGATGCCCACCAGATGATGGAGGACCCATCGGGTTGCGGGGATCGCCGTCGCCCAATTCGACAGCGGGGCCCACCGGCTCCCCCACTTCCCCAGCCTTGCGGCATGGGCAAAGAGCCGCGCCCGGAGGGGAATGCCGTTCTTTTCATAGTACCGGGCGAGGAACTCTGCCTTGAGTTTGGCCATGTCGACGCTCGCGGGGCACTCGACTTTGCAGGCCTTGCACTCGAGGCAGAGATCGAGCGCCCCGTACAGCTCCGGCCCGCTCAGGGCCTCGGGCGGGAGCTCCCCCGAGAGGGCGGCCCGGAGGAGGTTGGCGCGCCCGCGGGTCGAGTGTTCCTCCTCGCGTGTGACCATGTAGGAGGGGCACATGGTCCCGTGTACCTTGCGGCAGTTCCCCACTCCCGAGCACCGTTCGACCGCGGCGGCGAAACCCCCCTCGTCGCGGAAGCGATGGTGGGTGGTGACGGGGGCCGCCCGATACCCCGGGCCGTAGCGCAGGCGCCCGTTGACCGGTGGCGGATCGTCGCTGACGATCTTGCCCGGATTGAGGATCCCGCGCGGGTCGAGGAGCGTCTTGACCTCCCGGAAGGCCTGTTCCAGACCACCGTACTGCCCCGTGATATACGGGGTCCGCGCCAGCCCGTCCCCGTGCTCGGCGCTGATGGTCCCCTTGAGATCCCACACGACCGCGTACGCTTCCTCGGCGATGGTCCGGATCAGACCCACGTCCCGCGGTTCCTTCGGGTCGAGGAAGGGCAGGATGTGGAGGTTGCCGTCCCCGGCATGGCCATAGATGCCGGCCTTCACGCCGTGCTTCTCTAGGAGCGCGCGCATCCGACCGATGAAGTCGGGCAACCGGGTCGGATGCACAGCGGCGTCTTCGATGAAGGCGAGCGGCTTGCGGGGGCCTTTCACCTTGTTGGCGACCGCGCCGGCGACCTTCCGGATGGCGACGATCCTCGCCTGGTCGCTGGGATCCGTCGCGAGGAGCATGCCGGTGGCAAGCCGGCTCTCCTCGAGCAGCCGTCGATGCGTGGCCGCCATCCGTTCCTCCACCTCCTCCGGACGCTCCCCCTCGTGTTCGAGGATCAAGATCGCCTCGATCCCCTCCGGGAGGAAGGGGCGGAGTTCGGGGTTCGCCTCGCGGCTGAAATCGAGGAGCTGCCGCTCGATGACTTCGATCATGCTCGGCTGGAGCTCCCGGAGGAGGACCACGGCCTCTCCCATCCTCTCGAGGGCGTCGAAGGTGAGGAGCGCGATCGTCCGGTGCCTTGGGTGATCCAGGATCCGGAAGGTCGCCTCGGTGAAGATCCCCAACGTCCCCTCCGATCCGGTAAAGAGCTGGCCGAGGTCGATCATCCCGTCCTGAACGACCCGCCAGAGGTTGTACCCGCAGTTGTTGTTGGTCACCTCCGGGGCCTTCGCCTTCAATTGATCGCCGTAGCGGTTCAGGATGTCGAGGAGGCGTGCGTAGATCGGGCCCTGGACCGGGTCCGTGAGCAGCGCCGCGAGGCGGGGGCCGTTCTGGTCTACGGGCTCGGTCCGGATCACCTCCCCGCTCGCCAGGACGACCTCGAGGGACTCCAGGTAATCGCGCGTCGTGCCGTACTTGACCGAGTGGGCTCCTTTGCCGTTGGTGGCCAGCATCCCGCCGAGGGCGCAGACGTCGCCGCTCGACGGGTCGGGAGGGAAATACTTATTGTGCGCCTTGAGCGCCGTCGTGAGCGCCGTGAGCGTGCAGCCGGGCTCGACCCGCACCCGACCGTTGGCCCGGTCGAGCGCCAGAATCCGGTGCATGTACCGCGTGAAATCCAGGACGATCCCGGTGCCGAGCTCCTGCCCGCACCGGCTCGATCCGCCTCCGCGGGGAATCACGGGGATGCCGCGGTCGGCGGCGTAGCGCACGGTCGCGACCACATCTTCGCAGCTCTTGGGGAAGACGACGCCGAGCGGCGTGATCCGATACATGCAGGCCCCGGTGCTGTAGAGCACCCGCGTCACCTCATCGAAGCGCACGTCTCCCCGGATGAGGGATCGGAGGTCGGCGGCCACGGCCTGGAGTTTCGCGGCAAACGCGTCGCTCATGACTTCACCATTTGGATTCCGCGACCGGTCTCCTTCTTCCGGAGGACGTTCTCGACGATCAGCCGCTCGGCCCGCGCCGGATCCCGGTCCTTGATCGCCTGAAGAATCGCCCGATGCTCCTGTAACCAGACCTTCCGGGTCCGGCCCACCTCGAGCGTGATCCGGCGGTAGCGCAGGATCTTGTCGTGAATCGCCTGCAGGAGCTGCTGGAGCTGCACGCTCCCGCTCAAGACGTTGAGCCCGTCGTGAAACCGCGTGTTCCACTCGAGGAGTCGCTCGGGCGCCTCCCCGTCCAACGCGGTTTCCGACCGTTTCAGGATCCCTTCGAGCAACGCGATCCCCTCAGGCGTCGCCCGCTCGGCCGCCAGGTGCGCCGCCAAGCCCTCCAGGACCGCCCGGATCCGAAAGGTCTCTTCCACCTCCTCGGGCGACATCGCGCTCACCACCAGGCTACTCCCGGGGCCTTTGGAGATAAACCCCTCGGCCTCAAGCTTTCTGAGCGCCTCCCGGACCGGAGTGCGGCTGATTCCCAGCCGGCCCGCCAACTCGGTCTCCACAACCCGATTCCCGGGCGAAAGCTCTCCCTGGACGATAGCCCGACGGAGGGCGTCGTAGACCTCTTCGCGGAGCGGTCGGTGAACCCGGATCTTCATGGAGGG
>DASRUH010000117.1:0-2214 GCA_035655535.1 Methylomirabilis sp. (SeqCode) | reverse complement strand
CAGCGAAGCCATCCTTCACCAGCCGCGGCAGATACCCCGTGTGGTCAATGTGGCTGTGGGTCAGGACCACCCAGTCAATGGACGCGGGATCCACGGGAAGGCGGTCCCAGTTTCGGAGCCGGAGCTCCTTGAGCCCCTGGAAAAGCCCGCAGTCAATGAGGAGCCGCTTGCGTCCGATCTCCACGAGGAACTTCGAGCCGGTGACCGTCCCCACACCCCCGAGGAACTCGATGGTGGCCACGGCTATCCCTCGGCCCGGGCGCCGCAGAAGCAGGAGGGCCTTCGGAAGTGCTCCGTCCGGTAATAGTGGATCAACCGATCCACGAGCTTGACAGGATCATCGTCGTAAAGGACGCAGGCGCCGGTTTCTTTCCCGCTCACTCGGAGGATCTCGGCAACAATTTCGGTGATCCCCCCAGTCCCCGTGAGGACCCCAATGAGCCGGCCCTCGTCGTAAGCGATCGCGAGCTCTCCGAGCGTGCCGGTCCGCCCACCGGCGATCACCACGATATCACACGAGCGGATGTTCGTAATCTCTCGCCCCATCAGGCCGCTGCCGGTATAGATCAAGACGTCGAACCCCTCCACCGGCGAGGCATATTTGCCACGATGCTCGTCAATGGAAAGGCCGGGCGAGATCCCGACCACGAGCCCGCCTTTGGCCTTCGCGCCTCGGACGGCTTCGTAGGGGAGCCCCGGACAGCCTCCGGTGATCAGGGTCGCGTCGCGCTCGGCAATGGCCTCGCCGAGGCGATACGCCTTCTGCTGTACCTCCTCACTCAAGTTGCCACCGCTCGACCCCATGACACCGATCGTGAGCTTCATCTAGTCCTCCTCCAGTGACACTCGGGTCCACATCCAGCACGCGGAATTTGACGCCCAAGCTCCCGCAGTTCAAAAGCCAGAACAGTCACAGCCGATCGCTTCGGGGGCGGGACGCTCCAGTTGAAGTGGACGCGGCGGTCCAGGCCGGGAGGTAGAGCCGCTCCACGTATTCCTTGACCATCCGCCGCGCGCTGAAGTGCGGTGCGCTCGTCTGGATCGCTCGCCGCATCAGCCTCAGCCACCGCTTCGGAAGACCGGTCGGACCCCGCTCGTAGTAGAGCGGGACCACCTCGGTCTCCAGGAGCCGGCAGAGGGCCTCGGCATCCGCGGCATCGCGGGCCTCGCTGTCCTCGGGGCCGACCTCGGGAGCACCGATCGCCCAGCCATTCGTGCCGTCGTATCCCTCGGCCCACCAACCGTCGAGCACGCTCAGGTTCGGGACCCCGTTGAGAGCGGCTTTCTGGCCGCTCGTGCCGCTCGCCTCCAGCGGGGGGCGGGGCGTGTTGAGCCACACGTCCACCCCCTGGACGAGATGATGCGCTACGTGCATGTCGTAGTCCTCGACAAAGGCGATGCGACCGGCGTAGGCGGGGTCAACGGCGGCGCGATAGACTTGCTGCAAGAGCTGCTTTGCGGGCTCGTCAGCCGGATGGGCCTTTCCCGCAAAGATGATCTGCACCGGGCGGCGGGAATCCGTGAGCAACGCCTTCAGGCGCGCGGGGTCCCGAAGGATGAGCGTCGCCCGCTTGTAGGTGGCGAAGCGCCGCGCAAAGCCCAGGGTCAGCGCCTCGGGGTCGAGCAACGTCCCGGCCGCCACGACCTGGGAGAAGGCAGCCCGCTCCTCACTCCAGCGGCGACGGGCTCGGTCCCGGAGGAACCGCAGCAGCCGGAGCTTGAGTGCGCGGTGCGCCTCCCAGAGTTCCCGATCGGGGATCGCCTCGACACCCTCCCAGAGGACGGGATCGTCATGCCGGGCGATCCAATCCTTGCTCAGATGGACCCGGTAGAGGCGGTCGAACTCTGGCGCCACCCACGAGGGGACGTGCACCCCATTGGTCACGGAGACGATGGGGACTTCGTGCTCCGGGAGTGACGGCCAGAGCGTGCGCCACATGCGACGCGAGACCTCCCCGTGCCGACGGCTCACGGCGTTCCGATGCCCGCTCAGCCGAAGAGCCAGGGCACTCATGTTAAATCTGGGCCCCCAGAGCTCCTGATGGGTGGCGAGTGACAGGAGCCGATCCCGGTTCCTCCCCAGATCTGGCCAGTAGGCCCCCAGGTGCTTGAGATACTTCTCGACGAGGGAGAAGCGGAAGGCGTCGTGACCGGCGGGCACCGGCGTGTGGCTGGTGAATACCGTCGTGGCGCGGACTTCTTCCACCGCCTGGT
>DASRUH010000116.1:0-11404 GCA_035655535.1 Methylomirabilis sp. (SeqCode) | reverse complement strand
TTCCCCGCATCATTCCGTCTGCCTCATTGAAGGGTAATTACGGCACGGAATCGCACCTGTCCCTTTTCCACCCGCTCGTAGGCCTTCTGGACCTCGTCGAGGCGGTAGGTTTCGGCGATCACCTTCACCTTGCCCTTGGCCGCATAGTCGAGGGCTTCGTAGAGGAACTCGGTTCCGTTCTGCTGCGAGCCGATGATGCGAAGGCGCTTCAGGATGGCGTCGGCCGGCGGGACCGGGAACGGTTTGGCCTCGTAGCCCATCAGGACAAACCGGCCGTCGGGGCGCAGGCCCTCGAGGCTGTCGCTCATGGCGTCGTTGGAGTTGCTGGTGCCGAGGATCACGTCGGCACCGCCTGCGGCGGCCAAGCCCGCGCCGTCGCGGACGATTGCATCGGCGCCCAGCGTGCGGATGAACGCATCCTTGTCCGGCGAACGGGAGACCGCGATGGTCACGAATCCCTCCGCCTTCGCGTACTGCACGGCGAGGTGGCCGAGCCCGCCGATGCCGACCACGGCGATCCGCTCATGCGGCTTGGGCTCGGCAATCCGCAGTCCGGACCACACCGTATACCCGGCGCAGAAAATCGGCGCCGCCTGTTCGTCAGCGAGACCCGTGGGCAAGAGCACGGTAGCACCCGCATAGGCCAGCATGTACTCGGCGTGGCCGCCTGGCATCTGCCCGCTCGTCCCCAGTTGCTCGGCGCAGAACATCGGGTTGCCCCGTGCACACCATTCACAGCGGCCGCACGAGGCTTGGATCCACGGGACACCTACTCGGTCTCCAATCCGGCGCGTGGTGACACCGGGACCCACGGCGACGACCTCCCCGACCGGCTCGTGTCCCAGGATGCGGGGGAAATCGCCCGGGAGCTCGCCCCTCGTCTGGTGCACATCGGTGTAACAGATGCCGCTGGCGCGGATCTTGATCAGGACCTGATTTGGACCGGGTTCCGGTTTCGGGACCTCCCGGAGTTCCCATGTGCCATGAACCGAGGGGACCACTGCGGCTCGCATGTGTCTATCCCTTTCTATCGACTTGACGTCGTGCCGAGGCTCCACGATTAGCCGCTGCCTCTCGGCGAGGATTCCTGTGGGACGATCTCGAGGGCCAGCCTTTCGGCGCGCCGGAGGATAGTCAGTGGTGACCGCACGCCCGCGCTGATCACGGCCTGTGAATAGGCGTCGAGAAGCTCGGCGTCGCTTGGGTGAGGGTCGTCACGCGGCGGCGGCGTGATGATCCCGCTTCCGTTCTGCGAAATCAGCGTGCGTGCTGGGTGCGTCATGTGTACTCCTGTTCACCCTGAGTGGCCGGTCAAGGGCGTGGACTGGCCCCACTGCCCGCTGAAGACGAAGGAATCCAAGGACTTGCGTGTGCGCGGGGCCAACTCCCGTTCGCGCAGGTCCTCAGGCAACCCCTCAGGATCGCCTGGATAGCCGATGGCCATGACCGCCACGGGCTCGTAGCCCTCAGGGATGGCGTACATCTCTCTTGCCTTGTCCATGTGGAATCCGGCCATCTGATGCACGTAGAGGCCGAGCGCCGTCCCCTGAATGACCATGTTCTCGACCGCGAGTCCGACATCGTGGTAGGCGTGCCGGTTCGGCTTCTTGTTCCGGTCAAAAGCCATCTTGGCCACGGAGATCATCAGGACCGGCGCCTGCTGCGCCCAACGGATGTTGCCCTCGACCAGGCACGTCAGCAGGCGCTTGAATTCGGTCGGATTCTCCCTGGTCGCGACAATGAAGCTCCACGGCTGCTCGTTGTAGGACGAGGGCGCCCACCGCGCGGCCTCCAGGAGGCTCCGGAGCTTTTCCGGCTCGATCAGACGGTCGGCGAAGGCGCGCGGGCTCCAGCGCTGTCGCAACAGGTCGTGAATCGGAGAGCCGGTCTCAGCGATTTTCTGCATCATGCAACTCCTTAGTTCCCTGGCGGGTCGGAGACACCTTCGGACCCTCGGTGTATCACGCGGCCTTTCGGGCAGGCGATTACGAGGTCGTCTCGCGCGCCCTCTCTAACAGCGCGATCATGGACCGCAGCCGCTTCGCTCCGAGATGGCCTAACTGTTGGATGTGGAAGTGCGTGATGGACTCGTCGAGTCTCTTGAGCAGGTCCTGCCCTGCCTTCGTGATCCGGACCGTGACGACGCGCCGGTCCTTCCGGTTCCGTTCTCGGGCGATGAATCCGCGCACCGCGAGCCGATCGAGCAGGCGCGTGAGATCCGGATCGCGCGTGATCATCCGGTCGCACACTTCCCGGCAGGCCAGCCCCGCCGGAGCGGCCCCCCGGAGAATCCGAAGGACATTATACTGCGTGTCCGAAAGTCCGGCGGGCTTGAGCACCTCCGCCAATCGTCGGGTGAGGGCGTCCGTCGTCCGCAGCAGGTTGAGGAACGCCTCCTGTTCAAGCCCCCTGAGGGGCTTCCGCTGCTTGATTTCCTTCTTGAGCCGTCCCGGCATCGTGCCAGAAATATACTCGTTTCAACGATTATTGTCAAGAGGAGTGTGTGCATCCGCTCCCTGGAAGAGCGCGGCCGGGGGCGCATGGGGTGGCGCGCTTGACGCGGAGAGACGTCCCCGGTATCGTACCGGTGTCGCGAAGCCGAGTGCCCCCCAGCCAGGAGCCGTTCGTGATCTCCGGAAAGGACCTGCAGGCGAAGGACCATCGCTATCTCTGGCATCCCTTCACCCAGATGCAGGAGTGGTGTGCCGAGGAGCCGCTCATCATCGAGCGCGGCGAGGGCAATTACCTCATCGACAGCGAGGGGAAGCGATACCTGGACGGCGTCTCCTCGCTCTGGTGCAACGTCCACGGCCACAACCGGCAGGAGATCACCGAGGCCATCCTCGCACAACTTGGACGGATCGCCCACTCAACGCTCCTGGGGCTGACGCATCGGCCGGCCATTCTCCTTGCGGAGCGATTGGTCGAGATCGCCCCGCCCGGGCTCACCAAGGTCTTCTACTCCGACGATGGCGCGACGGCCGTCGAGGCGGCGCTGAAGATCGCCTTTCAATACTGGCAGCAGAAGGGCCCGGAGGAGTATCGAGGGAAGACCACGTTCCTTTACTTTCAGGGCGCCTACCACGGGGATACCCTGGGCGCGGTCAGCGTGGGCGGGGTCGATCTCTTCCGCCACCTCTACAAGCCCTTGCTGTTCGAGGCCATCCCCCTACCGGCGCCCTATACCGCGGCGGAGCAGGATGGGGCGCTCAAAGAAGTCGAGCGGACGATCGAGGCGCGCCATCGCGAGGTGGCCGGCCTCATTATGGAGCCGCTGATCCAGGGGGCCGCAGGGATGCGGGCCTACCCCCCGGGCTTCACGCGGCGGGTGTGGGAGCTGTGTCGGGCGCGCGAGGTGCTGTTCATCGCCGACGAGGTGGCCACCGGATTCGGTCGGACGGGGACGATGTTTGCCTGCGAGCGCGAAGGGGTGTTGCCGGATCTGCTCGCCGTCGCCAAGGGGCTCACCGGCGGGTACCTGCCTCTGGCTGCGACGCTGGCCACACAGGAGATCTTTGACGCCTTCCTGGGTCCCGTGGAGGACAAGAAGGCCTTTTTTCACGGCCATACCTTTACGGGCAATCCGTTGGGCTGCGCCGCGGCGTTGGCATCGTTAGCGCTGTTCGAGACGGACCAGGTCCTGGAGAGGCTCCAGCCCAAGGTGGCGCATCTGTGCGAGGGGCTGAAAAAGTTCGAGGACCTGGTGCACGTGGGAGAAGTGCGGCAGCTCGGCGTCATGGTGGGGATCGAGCTGTTCGAAGACGTGAACAGCCGGCGACCCTATCCGTATGGACGGCGGATGGGACATCGGGTGATCACGGAGACCCGGCGCCACGGCGTCGTCATCCGGCCCCTGGGGGACGTCATCGTCCTGATGCCGCCCCTCTCCATCAGCCTGGACGAAATCGACGCGCTGCTGGAGGCCGTGTCCCGCGCGATCAGGAGGGTGACCGAATCCGATGCGACCGGGTAGACCGCTGAAGCTCTCGGGGAATCCCGCCGAGGTCTTTGCCAGGTGCTGGGAGGAACCCGGAGCCGTTCTCCTCGAGACGCAGAGGCCCACCGTCCGGGAACGGTACTCCTTCATCGCCAGGGCACCCCGGCGCGTCCTGGTGCTGGATCGGGCCCACCACGGCTCCGCCTTCTTCGAGGCCCTCGAGTCTGCATCCCGTCACGGCTTCTGTCTGGGCTACCTCGGATACGACCTCCGGCTCCTCACCGAAGAGCTGCCGGATGCCAACCCCGGCCTGATCCCGCTGCCCGCTGCCTGGATGGGGGTCTACGATTCCCTCCTCTGCTACGACCATTTCACGCACCGCTGGCATGCGATGGGGGCTGGATTCCTCCCCTTCCGGACACGCGCCGCAACACGCCGCGCCCCCTCGGTGCGGCTGAACCTCACCCGCCCGAAGGAGGCGTATCTGCAATCGGTCAAGCGGGCTCAAGCCTACATTGCTGCCGGCGACGTCTATCAAGTGAATCTCACCCAGCCCATCCTCTGCGAGGGGGACCTCCGCCCGTGGGATCTTTACCTCCGCCTTCGCGATGTCCAGCCGGTTCCCTATGGCGCCTTCCTGAATCTCGGTGAGGGGCGATTTCTCCTCTCCGGCTCCCCCGAGCTCTTCCTCCGGGTGAAGGGGCGCGAGCTGGTGAGCAAGCCGATGAAGGGCACCCGCCCCCGGGGGAAGAGCCGTCGCGAGGATCGGCGCCTGCGCCGGGAACTCGGAGAGAGCGGCAAGGATCGGGCGGAAAACGTGATGATCGTCGATCTTATGCGCCACGACATCGGCAAGCTGGCCGAAGTAGGCACGGTGCGGGTGCCCCATCTGTTCCAGGTCGAAGGATACCGAACGGTATATCAGATGGTCTCGGAGGTCAGGGGGCGGCTGCGGGTGGGGGTCGGGCCTGCGGAGGTCCTGCGCGCCTGCTTCCCTCCCGGTTCGGTGACCGGCGCTCCGAAGAAGCGGGCCTGTGAGATCATCGACGAACTGGAAGGGTACCGGCGCGGGGTCTACACCGGCGCCATCGGGATGATTACCCCCGACGGTGACATGACCTGGAACGTCGCCATCCGGACTTTGGCCGTGGTCGGTCGCAGAGGCGTGTTCGGTGTCGGAGGAGCCATCCTCGGCGATTCCGATCCGAGCGAGGAATACCGGGAGTGTCTGGCGAAGGCCGCCGCCTTTCTGCGGGCCCTCGGCGTCGGGGATCGCGCCTTGTCTTTCGAGGTCTAGCTCCACGGCCTGCATCTGTGCGCAGCGAACTGTCGGCGGTCAGCAGTGGGGCCAGCATGTTCAACGTGCAACGTTCAACGTTGAACCTTGAACTTTGAACCTCGAACGCTGAACCGTGTACTATGAACCCTGAACCGGTTAATCGGACCCTCCTGTACGGGGAGGGACTCTTCGAAACCCTCCGCATCTACCGGGGGCAGCAGGTTCCCCTCTTGCCGTTCCACTGTCGCCGGATGCGCAAGGGGGCAGAGGCCCTCGGGTTCCCTTTTTCCCCACAGGCATTTGAGGAGGCCGTGGAGACGACCCTCAAGGCAATTCCCCAGGAGCAGGAGGCGCGGCTGCGCATCACGCTGGAGGTGTTCGGCGAGGAAAGGGCCGAGGAGTCCCATCTCCTGACCCACTGGTCCTCCTTGCCAGCGGTCGACCCACGCCTGGGCGAAGGCGTCCGGGTCCTTCTCGCTCCCTTTCGCCGGTCTTCCTCCTCGCCCCTCCTCCCCTTCAAGACGACGAATTATTTTGAGAATAGCCACGCGAAGCGATGGGCGAGGGGCCAGGGCTGTGACGATGCCCTCTTCCTCAACGAACGGGGAGAGGTAACCGAGACCACCACCGCCAATCTCCTCCTGATCCACCGGAGGACGTTGATCACGCCCCCCGTCTCTGCAGGGTTGCTCCCGGGGATTGCCCGCCACATCCTCTTGATGAGCGCGGACCAGATCGGGCTTCACCCGGAGGAGCGGCCGGTGACGCCGCGCGATCTCCAGGAGGCGGACGAGGCCGTCCTGTCGAATGCCGTCGTCGAAGTATTGCCGGTCCGGGAAGTCGCCGGGCTGCTGATTCGCCGCCCGCCCTTCGGGTGGGCCACCTCCCTTCGGGCCGCCTATCGGCAGAACATCTTCCTCTGGGCGAAGAGGTGAATGCGCGGCGGACGCCCCGGTCGAGACGCATGGGCAGGGGACTCTTCATCACCGGGACGGACACGGGCGTCGGGAAGACCGTCGTCGCCGGGGCCTTGGCCGGCCTCCTGCGCGCCCGTGGGATCGATGTGGGGGTGATGAAACCCGTCGAGACGGGATGCCCGAGACGGAATGGGGTCCTCCTGCCTCAGGATGCGCTGTATCTGAGAGAACGCGCCGGCGTCGCCGATCCTCTGGACGACATCTGTCCCTACCCGTTGGAGCTGCCGGCGGCTCCGGCGGTGGCCGCGAAAGCGGCCGGCATTCTCCTCGACCTGGACCGCATTGCGGCCCGCTACCAGGATCTGGCCGCGCGGCATCACGTGACGCTGGTGGAAGGGGCGGGAGGGCTGCTCGTCCCCCTCACCGACACCGCCGACGCCACGCATCTGATCCGACACCTCGAGGTGCCGGTCCTCCTCGTCGCGCGGACCTCCCTCGGGACGATCAACCACACGCTGCTCTCGTGTCACTGGGCCCGACATCTCGCGCTGCCTCTCGTGGGGGTCGTGCTGAACAGTCCCGCCGGGCCCCCGAGCCTCTCCGAGGAGGCAAACCTCGCGGCGCTCGTTACGCGCCTGCCGGTGCCCCTGCTCGGTCGCGTCCCCTTTCTGCCGGACGCCGGTGCCGACGCCGCCCGGGTCGAAGGATCGCTCGACGTGGACCGGCTCCTGGCACTGCTTGAGCTACCGTGATGCGATCGGAGCTCAGGGACAAGGTGGCCGGGCTCTTGATGGCGGCCATCGAGCACCGGGAGCGGGCGATTCTACTTTTCTGGCTCACGGCCTACTGCCGGATCGCGCGGGGTAGTGATTCGCCGACCGTCCCTTTCGCGCGGTGGGCTCGATCCGTCGAGCGGCAGGCGCGGCAGACGCGGTGGTGCGGTGCTTCGGGGGCGACGTGGGGCCGATCGCTCGTCGCCGAATCCGGGCTTTTTCACGCTCACGAGGCGGGGCGGGTGGCCATCGCGCCGGCCTACCGGGCCGCGCTTCCGCTCGTCTGTAAGAAAGCGGCGGCCTATTGGGAATGCCTGAAAGAGCTCCACGGGCGGTCGTATCCGGAGGGGCTCGTCGGCGTTCTCCAGCAGGCGGGGCTCCTGTGGCATCACCGCCTCTTCTTCGAGTTCCACGAGCTGCTGGAGGGGGTCTGGATGGACTGGCGCGGACCGGAGCGCCGGTTTCTCCAGGGCCTCATCCAGCTCGGTGTCGCCTTCTATCAGATTCAGCGGAATAATTACCGGGGCGCCATGAGCATGTTCCGCAACGGATGGTCCAAGGTGGCCCCCCACGCGCCGCGGTACTGCGGGGTCGAGCTCGAAAGGTTCCTCGCGCGGGTGGCCCGGTGCCGTGCGCTCGTCGAGCGCCTGGGTCCAGGTCGGTGTGCCGCATTCAACTGGTCCCTGGTGCCTCGGCTCGCCGCGGAGGGCTCGATAAAAAAGAAGAAGGGACAAAGGGACGAAGGGATAAAGGGATCAAGGGAGGGAGGTCGGAAATGAAGGAACGTGGGGGAAGTGCGTATTGACCCGCTGTCGGGAGGAGGTATACTAGCGCCGTTCTCGTTCGGGACTGGGGTGGAGGCGGCAGGGGAGAGCAGGGGACGCGGGGAGGGATACGCCATGGCCGTCGATCCGAAAAAGCGGAGCCGGGTGATCACCGAGGGGCCCGACCGCGCGCCGGCGCGGGCCATGTTCAAGGCGATCGGGTTCAAAGATCAGGACCTTGCGCGTCCCATGGTCGGGGTCGCCAACACGTGGATCGAGATCGGCCCCTGTAACTACCATCTGCGCCGCCTGGCGGCGAAGGTGAAGGAGGGGATCCGCGCCGCCGGCGGAACGCCGCTCGAGTTCAACACGGTCTCGATCTCCGACGGGATCAGCATGGGAAGTGAGGGAATGAAGACGTCCCTCATCAGTCGCGAGGTCATCGCCGACTCCATCGAGCTGGTTGCCCGGGGGAACATGTTCGATGCCGTGGTGGCGCTGTCCGGCTGCGACAAGACGATCCCGGGAACGGTAATGGCGCTGCTGCGCGTCAACGTTCCCGGCCTGATGCTGTACGGCGGCTCCATCATGTACGGCGAGCACGGGGGGCGTCGCCTGACCATTCAGGATGTCTTTGAGGCGGTCGGCGCCTACAATGCCGGGAAGATTTCGGCCGAGGAGTTCCGCAGTGTCGAGGACTCCGCCTGCCCCGGCCCCGGCGCGTGCGGCGGCCAATTTACGGCGAACACGATGGCAACCGCCTTCGAGATGCTCGGGATATCGCCGATGGGCTTGGGTGACGTCCCGGCCATGGATCCGCGCAAGGACGAGGTCGCCTTCGAGTGCGGCCGGATGGTGATGGACCTCTTGCGGCGGGGCATCACCCCGCGGCACATCGTCACCCGGAAGGCGATCGAGAACGCCATCGCGGGCGTCATGGCCACCGGGGGTTCGACGAACGCGGTCCTGCACCTGCTGGCGGTGGCCCGCGAAGCCGGCGTGCGCCTCGCGATCGACGACTTTGACCGGGTTTCGCGCCGCATCCCGGTCTTGGCCGACCTGAAGCCGTGGGGCCGGTTCACCGCCCCGGAGATGTATCGCGCAGGCGGAATGGCGGTTGTCGCCCGGCGGTTGCTGGAGGGCGGGCTGCTCCACGCGGACGCGATGACGGTCACGGGACGGCCCATGGGCGAGGAAGTGCGGGCGGCGCGTGAGGCACCGGGGCAGGAGGTCATTCGTCCCCTGCGCAGCCCCTTGAAGCCGACGGGCGGCATGGCCGTCCTTCGCGGAAACCTCGCTCCGGAGGGGTGTGTGATCAAGTTGGCCGGGCACGAGCGCATGGTCCACCGGGGCCCGGCGCGGGTCTTTGACCGCGAGGAGGACGCCTTTGCGGCGGTGAAGCGGGGGCGGATCAAGGCGGGCGATGTGGTCGTGATTCGATATGAGGGACCGAAAGGGGGGCCCGGGATGCGGGAGATGCTCGGCGTCACCGGGGCGATCGTCGGTGCCGGCCTGGGGGCGTCCGTGGCGCTCATGACCGATGGCCGGTTCTCGGGCGCGACCCACGGTTTTATGGTGGGGCATGTGGCTCCCGAGGCGGTCGTCGGCGGCCCCATCGCGGTCATCAAGAATGGCGACACGATTGTCATCGACGCGAAGAAGCGGCGGATTGATGTCGAGATCTCCGCAGCCGAGATGAAGCGGCGGCTGGCCAAATGGAAACCGCCCAAGGCCCGGTACACCTCGGGAGTGATGGCGAAATACGCCCGTCTTGTCTCCTCGGCCTCCGAGGGGGCCGTGACCGGCTGAGCAGCGCATCTCTGCCCCGGTCCTGCCGTCAGAGACTGAAGTCTCGGAAACAGACGCCGTGGCGAAGGGCCGACGTGTGAAGTCGCAGGCAGTCGGGGAGAAGGCGCGGATCGGCGCGGCGCGCATGCCGGTCCGACAGCACGTCTCTTCCGGGGGCGTGCTGTTCCGTCACGGCGCCGACGGGGTCGAGATCGCCCTCATCGGCCTCAGGGGAGGGAAGGTATGGGCCCTGCCGAAGGGGACCGTGGAGCCCGGCGAAGAGCCGGTCGACACCGCCCTGCGTGAAGTGGGGGAGGAGACGGGGCTCACCGGTCGATGTGTGGGAAAGATTGGGGAGATCGAGTACTGGTTCGTAGATCGGGAGTCCCGGCACCGCATCCACAAGCGGGTCCATTTCTATCTCTTCGAGCACACGGGGGGCGATCCGACGCAGCACGACTTCGAGGTGGAGGAAGTTCGCTGGGTCCCCCTCCATGAAGCGTTGACACGACTCACCTACCCGAGCGAGCGCGAAACGGTGGAAAAAGCCACTCACCTCTTGGGGCAGAACGGGTGACCGCGCTCCCGTTCTCTCGCCATCCTAGCCCGGCCTGGCCCCCTTCAACGCCTCGAGGAGATCGGCGCTGAGGGTCCCGTCGTACACCTCGCTGACCGGTCCGTGGAGGGTGATCCCCCAGTGGGGCTGGAGCGTGATCGTGAGCTCCCCTCCCGGCATCTGGATCGTCACACGCTCGTCCACGAGGCCCAGCCGGCGGCAGACCGCGGCCACGGCACAGGCGCTTGAGCCGGAGGCCAGCGTATAGCCGGCCCCGCGCTCCCAGATCAGAATCGCCACCCGATCCCGCGCGCTCGCCCGGGCGAATTGCACGTTGACCCGTTGGGGAAAGAGGGGGTGGTGCTCGATCTTGGGACCGAGGCGCCGCACCTCCTCGGGGTCGAGCTCGTCCACGAGGATGACACAGTGGGGATTGCCCACCGAAACCGCGGAGAAGCGAACCCGTTCCTCGCTGATGCGTAGCTCCTCGTTGATCACCTCGCGCTCCGCGCCGGTGACCGGGATATCGGCGCTCTGAAAGCTGGCCTTGCCCATCTCGACCGTGACCAGGCGCACCCGATCCCCGTCCTTTTCCAGCTCGACCCGTACCAGTCCTCCCTTGGTCTTGATGTGAAAGGTCGTGTCACGGGTGTAGCCGTGTTCGAAGAGGTACTTGGCAAAGATGCGGATGCCGTTGCCGCTCTTCTCGGCCTCGCTGCCGTCGGGGTTGAAGATCCGGAGGACGAAGGGGGCGGACTGCGGCGCGGCGAGGAGCAGGATGCCGTCCGCGCCGACGCCGTAGTGTCGGTGGCACAGGAGGCGAATGGCTTCCGGAGTCAGCCGAAAACCAAGATCGGCCTCGTTGAGGACGATATAGTCGTTCCCGAGGCCGTGGGACTTGACAAATGCCGTCACGGGCGCCTCCCGGGCCTTCACGCTACCCGTCCGGGAGATCGGAGTCAAGGCGAAAGGGCGGGCCACCCGGGCCGGTGTGGGGAGAAAGCCCTAGGGCCTCACCCGGGCCCCCGGTAGAATGGGGGCGGTGATGCGGTCGGAGGTGCGACGGGCGCGGGGAAAACTGCGGAAAGGAGCGAGCCGATGGCCACCTATGTGATTCTGGGCAAGTATACGGAGCAGGGGATCCGGAAGATCAAGGGCACCACGAAGCGGGCCGAGGCGTTTCGGGCCCTGGCGAAGAGGAAAGGGGCGACCGTCAAGGAGATCTACTGGACGATGGGGCGGTACGATGTCGTGACCATCATCGAAGTCCCCGACGATGACACGGCGAGCGCGCTGCTCTTGGCGGCCGGCTCTCTCGGCAACGTCCGGACCGAGACGCTCCGGGCCTACACGGCGCGAGAGATCGCCAGTATCCTCAAGCGCGTGTAGA
>DASRUH010000115.1:0-21750 GCA_035655535.1 Methylomirabilis sp. (SeqCode) | reverse complement strand
CCACCCGGTCATGGGCCGCCTCGAGAGACTCATGGCTCCCCTCATCACGCGGACGGGCCTCTTCAGGCCGGATCTGCAGCTGAGCCCGCTGCTGGAAAAGGTCAATCTGGTCCCGGACCAGATCCACCGCGTCAACTTGTTGAGCGGCTGGCGCCTGCTCCGGTGCATCAACTCCAAGGAGACCGCCCTCGAGGCGCGGCCCTGTGAAGGAGGTCGAGATGGCTCGTAGGTCCCTGGGCGCCCGCCGGGGTGTGCTCGTTATGTTCGTGCTCTTCGGCGCGACCAGCGGGCTCGCGCTGGCTCAGGAAACGGGGGATCTCAAGGAGCTAGAGGTCCTCGGAGTCGTCGCTGATCCCGGCGGACAGGCGCGCATCCTCCTCCGGAGCAAGGCAGACAAGCGGGGGCTCTCCATGGTGATCGGACAGTTCGAGGCGGTGGGGATCGCGCTCCCGCTGGAAGGCGTGGTCCCTCCGCGCCCATACACCCACGATCTGATTCTCGACCTGCTCCGTCACTTCGACGCCACCGTGGCCCGAGCCGTGATCACCGAGCTCAAGGAGAACACCTACTACGCCACGATTGTGATCCGGGTCGGCAACCGCGAGGTCCGGATCGACTCCCGTCCGAGTGATGCCGTGGCGGTGGCGCTGCGGGTCGGCGTGCCGATCCTGGCGTCGGAAAAGGTGCTGGCCACTCAACCCCCCGGGGGGCAACCGTGACGGCACCCCGTGAATACCCGCGGGCCTCGCTGCGCGTCCGGATCAGCCACGCCGACGCCCACTACGCGGGCGGACTGGTGGCCGGCGCGCACATGCTGCGCCTCTTCGGCGATCTGGCCACCGAACTGACGATCCGGTACGACGGGGACGAGGGGCTGCTCCGCGCCTACGAATCGGTCGAGTTCCTGGCGCCCGTGCACGGCGGCGACTACATCGAGGCATCGGGCAGCATCGTGTCGGTCGGACGGACCTCCCGCCGCATGGCCTTTGAGGCCCACAAGGTCATCACCTGCGAAGGAGCCGGTCCCCCATCCTCCTCGGCTCGCGTCCTCGATCCGCCGCTCCTGGTGGCGCGGGCCGTCGGGACCAGCGTCGTCCCCACAGCGCACCAGCAGCCCGCCTGATCGGTCGATGGCCCGCGCGCACCTCATCACCGGGGCTCCCGGCGTGGGAAAGACAACCCTCGTGCTGTCTCTCCTCCCGCGGCTCCCCGGGCAGAAGGGGGGCTTCACCACCCGCGAGATACGCCGGGCAGGAGAACGGGTCGGATTCCAGGTGACGGATCTCGAAGGCCGCGACGGGATCCTGGCCCACGTCGAGCGGCCCGGTCCGCCCCGCGTCGGCCGCTACGGTGTGGATTGCGAAACCTTCGAAGCGATCGGGGTGCATGCAGTCAGGCGCGCGCTCCGCGAGGCGGACCTCGTCGTGATCGACGAGATCGGCACGATGGAACTCTACTCGCCCCACTTTCAGCAGGTGCTCGTCGAGGTCCTGGAGAGCCCACGGCCGCTCCTCGGGACGATCATGGCTCGGGCGCATCCGATCGCGGACCGAATCAAGGCCTGCCGCGACGTGGCGGTCCACCGCCTCACGCCACGCAATCGCGAAGCGATCGCCGAAGCCATCGTGGCGGATCTGGCGGCGCGGCTTCCGGGCGGCACGCACGGGTGCCGCGGGACAGGCACCACTTGACGCCTTCGGCCCGCTCCGATACCGTAGAGACAGGAGCGCCCCCGATCAGCCATGACCAAACGCTACTTCACCGTCGAGGAGGCGAACGCCCTCCTTCCCGAACTCCGGCTCATCCTGCACGAGCTGCAGGTCCGGCGCGGAGAGCTCGAAGAGCGCCAGCAGGGCCTGGAGGCGATCCGGCAGCAGGCGAGCGGAAACGGCTACCGCCTCGGTGGCGACGCCTTCCTCCGCCTCAAGCACGAGGCCGAATTCATCCTCGAGGAGTGCAACGCCGCCATCAAGAAGATCGAAGAGTTGGGGTGCCTGCTCAAAGACCTCCAGCTCAGCCTCATTGATTTCCCCGCCATGCGCGACGGCCACGAAGTCTTCCTGTGCTGGAAGTCGGACGAGGCAGAGGTGGCTCACTGGCATGGCCTCACCGAGGGCTTCGGCGGCCGCAAACCCCTCCATCCGCCTCGCGCCGCCTGACCTGTCTGCAGCGGGATTCTGGCTTGACAATGCCGGGGCGGCGGTGCTACCAGTAAGACACCTTGCATTGCCACAGGGCAGACACGCGGGTCGCGGGTAGGGACCAACCCCTTGGTCAGCAGACGGGTTGCAGTCGAGGGATCGCATGTCCCTTCCCTTTCCCAGGCTCAACGACAGGGCGACGGCCCTGACGAAGAGCCGCGCATTCCAGCGGAATTTTCCCTCCTCCTCGAATGCGGAAAGGGAGCCGACCCGGTCCTTGCCTATCCTCCGGGGCTCGCCCCCCTCCCGGATGTCCTGAGACACTACGCCGAATCCCTCGGCGTCCCCTTCCGGTTTGCGGGGAGCGCGCGCCGCTACGCACGGCCCCGGCGGTTGGAGGCCATCGCTCTCCATCATTTCGCCCTTCCGACGCCCCCGGTGCTGTTCGGGATCTGGCCGCGCATTCTGCAGACCCGCATCCCCTTCGCCTTCGGGTATCCCCTCGCGCCGCCGGCCCAGCATGCCTTCCCCGCCGGCGCGCAGATCGGCCGGGGACACATGCTCCGCGATCAGGAAGGTCACGCCGTGGCGGAGATCGCGGAAGGGAACATCTATGTCCTCTTCAATCTCCTCGGACAGGACGGGGACCTCCGCCCCCTCCTCCTGCGACGGGTGCTGGACCTCAGCCTCCCCCATCTCCTGCAGGAGCTGAGGAGCCTCTCCCCCCTGGGGATGGATCCGCTCCGGGCCATGCTGGAGATCCTGCGGCAGGAGACCGAGGAGCTCGCCGCGAGCTGGAATCGGCAGCGGCAGGCCACGGTCCGGCAGGCCTACCTCCGGGAGTGCCGCAGCCGTCTCCAGCAGGAGTCGGCCTTTCTGGAACATGAGATGCAATTCCTCGAGGAGATCCTGGAAGAGTACGCGCGCCGGATCACCGCCGAGACCCGACGACTCCACGCGTACCAGAACCGTCTCAGCCTGCTCCGCGACCTCCCCTCATCGAAGGAGGACTCCCTTACAGACCTGGACCGGCTCAGGGAGCTGCCCGAGGTGCGTGCGGTGGAAGTGGAGGAGAGCCGGATCACGGTCTTCACCGCCCCGCTCGCGGTGGAGTACGACGGCCGCCAGTTCCAGCTCGGGAGCTTCCGCATCGAGATCTCCTTTGCCGGGGATATTCGGATTCGGAACCTCACCCACGCCATCGGCGCATACGACCATCCGCATGTCCATCAGGGCCGGCCCTGTTTCGGGAACATCCGGGAAGGCGTCGCCAAGATGATCGGAGAGTACCAGCTCGTGGCGGCCGCCTACGTCCTCCTCGACTTTCTGAGGACGGTGAATCCGAAGGATTGGCGGATTCCGATCGCGTACTGGCAGGAGGTGCGCCCGTGAGACCCCACCAGCCGATGGAGTTCCTCCGGCAACTGGATCTCGTGAATCCGGAGGCCCTGGACCTGCCCGTCCACCTGATCGGGTGCGGCGGGATCGGGTCGTTCACGGCCCTGGTCCTCTCCAAGATGGGCATCCACCGCTTGTCTCTGTACGACCCCGACGCCATCGAGGACCACAACCTGCCGAACCAACTCTTCCGCCTCAAGGACGTCGGGCGGCTCAAGGTGGAGGCGCTCCGGGAAATCCTGGAGGAATTCGCCGGGACGGCCGTGGAGGGCCTGCCGATCACGATCGAGGCGCAACGCATGACAGGCGTGGTGATCTCGGGAGTGGACACCATGCGGGCCCGCAAGACCATCTGGCTGCGATCGATCCGGTATCGGTCGGGCGTGCTGCGGTACCTGGACGCCCGCATGGGGGCCGAGGTGGCGCGGATCTATGCCGTCAATCCCACCGACCCGGACGACATCCGCCTGTATGAGAAGACGCTGTACGACGACGCGGAGGCCGAGGTTTTCCCTTGCACGGCGGCGGCGATCAGTTATAGTGGGTTTGCCATCGCCAGCCTGATCGGCAATCTGGTCAAGCGCCTGGCGACCGGCGAGGATGTTCCCCGTGAGATCCTGCTCGACCTCAAGACCCTGACCCTGCTCACCAACTCGGGCGACCGAAGCTAAAGAAAGGAGACAGCCCATGGCGACGAAACTGCTGGAGAAGGAGCGGACGGTTGCGGTCAAAGTGGTGATGATGGGGAAGACGATCACCACTTACTTCGGGAAAGACCCCCTGTCCTTGGGCGACCTGCTGGCCGAGATTGGCACCAACGGAAAGACCGAGGTGCGGGTCAACGGCCTCACCGTGGAAAAGACCCACCGCCTCGCCCCCGGGGACATGGTCCTCATCGTCCCCAAGATCCGCGGCGGCTGATCGGCTCCCGACCGAGAGCGGCGCCCGGGCAGGTCGGACCGGCCGCTCACGGAAACCGGACGTAGCTCCGGTGACAGCGCCGGCAGGTCTGCACCAGGCGGGTGAGGTGCGGCCGGACCTGGTCGAGCGTCTCTCGCTTTGCGGCAGCCGCCGTGGCCTCTGAGGCTTCTCGCATGGCCCGCGTAATCGCCTCGAAGGTGGACACCTCCGCCGCGATGGTGGGCTGTGCGCGGCTCGGGGGATGGAGGCTCTCGGGAGGGAAGAGCGCCGGCAGCCGTGCAGCCTGACCGGCGATGGCCTGTGCCCCTTTCTGGATTGCGACGCCGTCCCCCGCGGCGAGGCCGTCCCAGACCCCCTGCAACTGATCCGCCAGCCGACGCATCAGGGCCTGCCGCTCGCTGATGACGTCGCCTGCCTCGAGACCCGGCGCCTGGCCGACCAGGACGAAGAGCCCGAGGGCCGCAGTCGCGCCCCTCACGGGCGATGGCTCCGGTCACCGGGGGGCGCCAGCCAGATCATCTTTCGCTCCCCGACGAGAGCGGTGGTGATCTCCACCAGGACGACGGCGAAGAGCAGCTCCTTCAAGGGCTGCGACAGGTCGTACTTCTGCAGGTGTTCCCGGGCGATCTCCTCCGCCTGATGGTGGTCGGGCACGCCCCAGGAAAAACCTGGAAACAGCTCTTCGACAGCCGCATTGAGCACGATCTTTCCCTGGTCCTGCAGGTGATGGATCGCCAGTACCGACAGGACCTCGCTGATCACCGCCCGGTCCTCGTCCGCGATGCCGTAGTGCTGAAAGATCTTGTCAATGTTCCATGCATCTTAGCAACTCGCTCCACCCCCGGCAAAACTTTTTCCCTTTTCCCTTGCCAGGTACCAGGAGGGCACCTATATCGGTCCTCATCGCGTTCGGCGGGTTTCAGGCAGGCATGGTGGTGTATGAGGGCGACCGCGAGCCGTCGTGGGTGGCCCAGTTCTATCGCGGCGGGCTGGCGGAGGACCCCCGCGATCCCCGACGGGACGGCATCACGCGCCGACGAAGCGATAGCCGATGCCGTGCACGGTTTGAATGAAGTGGGGATTTTCCGGGTCGTCCTCGAGCTTCTGCCGCAGCTTCAGGATATGATTATCGACGGTCCGGGTGGTGGGAAAGCACTCGTACCCCCACACCTCGTCGAGTAGCCGCTCGCGGGAAAGGACCTCGCCCTGATGGGCCACGAAGTACCGCATGATGTCCAGTTCTTTCCGCGTGAGCGAAACCTGCCGCGTGCCCCTGAAGGCGACGCACTGCTTGAAGTCGATCCGGACGGATCCGAAGGCGTAGGAGTGGATGTCGGAGCGCTGTCCCGGCCGCCGCATGACGGCGCGCACCCTCGCCAGAAGCTCCCGCACGCTGAACGGTTTCGTGATGTAATCGTCCGCCCCGAGCTCGAGGCCCATGACGGTATCGGCCTCCTGCCCCCGGGCGGTGAGCATGATGATCGGAATGTGCACCTCTTTCTTCCGGAGTTCACGGCACACATCCCAGCCGCTCATGCCCGGCATCATGATGTCGAGAATGATCAGGTCGGGCAGCTCTTTGAGCGCCGTGGCGAGCCCCTCGCGGCCCTCGCGGGCCGTCAGCACCTCGTAGCCTTCGTAGCTCAGGTTGTCCCGGAGACCCCTCACCATCTCCGGCTCATCATCGATGACGAGGATCCGGGTCATGCCGCGCTCTCCCGCTCGGGCCGATGGGGAATGATGAGCGTCACGGTGCTCCCTTCCCCCTGCGTGCTCTCGACCGCGACGCGCCCGCCGTGGGCCTCTACGAGGTGCCTGGCCAGCGTCAATCCGAGGCCAGTCCCCCGGGATGACGACCCCTCGCCCCGGGTCACCCGGTAGAATTTTTCGAAGATCCGCGGCATATCCTCCGGCGCGATCCCGATCCCGTGATCGGCCACGCTCGTCCGGAGCTCCCCGTCCCACACCTTCGCCTCCACCCGGATCAGCTTCCGGTCCGGGGAATATTTGATGGCGTTATCGACCACGTTCGCGAGGGCCTGGCGGAACGCGTCCGAGTCCAGTCGCACCTCGGGCATGTCGGGCTGGATCTCGACATCCAGCTTGAACCCGAGGCGGTCAAGTTGATACCGAAAGGCCTCCAGGGTCTGATCCACCAGCGGACCGACCTCGCACGGATGGAAGTGAAAGGGGCGCTTGCCCTCCTCGATCCGGGAGAAGTCCAGGAAATTCTCGATGAGCTGCGACAGGCGCTCGCTCTCCTGCGTGATGATCCGGTAATACTCCTGCTGCTTGGCGCCATCGGCGACCCGGCCCATCTCCAGCGTCTCCGCGTACATCCGGATGAGCGACAGGGGCGTCTTGAGATCGTGGGAGACGTGGGTGACGAAGTCGGCCTTGAGCCGCGCGATCTCCATCTCTCGCCGCGAGATCCGGTAGGCGAAGAGGAGGCCGCCCGCAATGGCCAGCACCAGCATCCCGATCAGTGCCCCCGCCACCACGACCTGCCGCCGGAGCATCCGCTCAATGGTCATTGCGCCCCGCTGGAAGACCGCGACGCGCCAGAGGGGAAACATCCCCGTGAAAGGGGCGGAGGCGACCTGGCGGCTTTCCCGGACCGGCTGAGGGCTGTACACGACTCTGCCCCGCTGATCCGTGATGGCGAGAAAGATCATCTCGGCTTCCGTGGCCCCGTCGAGCGCCCTGATCCAGAAAAGGGTGTTGGTGTTGAAGCTGGCGGGATCCAGTCTGAAGCCGACCAGGTACGTGACGGCTCCCGGTCCCGCCACGCGCGCGTAGGAGAGCGAATACGCCCCGGTCTCCTCCTTCAGGAGGAGGCGATGAATGCGGCCCTGGGGACTCTCCGTCGCGATCGCCTCGCGCCGCAAGCGGTCCAGGATCGTCGCCTCCACTCCACCCACGATCCATCGACCGTCCCGCGGGTAGACCACCCTTCCGTCGGTGTCCAAGAGATACAGGACACCCCCCAGAGGGCTCTGGGACTCGAACGTGTTCACCGCCTCGTGGAGACGCCTTGGTTCCGTCTCCCGCTGCAGGACCTCGCCGATGCGGTGAAAGACATCGTCCTCCCTCCGCCGCAGCGTCTCCTCGATTTTTTCGACGGCGATCGTCGCCGTTTTCTCGTAGGACTCCACCATGACCTGTCGCGCCGTCTCCTCCCACCGCCGCAGGGCCAGGAATCCCAGGACGCCCAGGATCAGCGCCGGAATGAAAACGACGACGAAGATCGTCATCAGCATCTTGGTTTGGGAGGAGAAATGCCGGATCCGTAACTGCACCGGAGTCCCTCTCATGTCCGTCTGCCGCAGCCCGAGGCATGCCAACGGCCGAGAGCGGGGGGCCGTCGCGAAAAAAGAAGCGGAGAGGGGGAGTCCCCCTCTCCGCATGATGTTACTCGGTACCCACTGCCCTGAAAACCTTCTCAGCCTCTCTCAGGTTAACCGTGCTTCGTCGAAATGTCATCGAACAGCTTGTTGATCTCGTCGAGCATCTGCATGAGCTTCTTCTCTTGTTCCGGGGTCATCTTCATCTTCTTCTCTTTCATCATCTTCATGACCTTGTCCATCTTCGAGTCGGTCTCCTGCATCTTCTTCATCATGTGTTCAGCGGCCATGACGCCCTGCGCGGGCAGGAGAAGGGCGACCCCCAGAACGAGAATTCCGACTATCTTTCGCATGTCACTCACCCCCTTTCTCTTGGGATTTAGCGCACTGGTTGGCTCGGGGGATACCGCTCACTCAGGACCCTGGTATCCCCTTCCGCTATGGCATGTCTGGACCTCCGAAGGCGTCGTCCCGGCCTCAAGCGCTGCGGAGGGCGGGGCGGGGACGGACTTTACATCCCGCCTCCGGCCTTGTCAAACCTTTCGTAGAGAAACGATGAACGGCCGCCTCTCGGCCCCGGTACCGCGCCCTCACGACTCCTCTAGCAGGCGACGGATCATCGCCTCCATTTCTGCGTATCCCCCCTCGCCGATCTGCGTGTGCCGGACGATGCCTTTCTTGTCGATCAGGTGCAGGGTCGGCCAGTACCGGCTTCCGTACCGGTCCCAGGTGGCGTAGTCGTTATCGAGGGCGACAGGATACGGGATCCCCAAGGTGTCGCAGGCCGCCTTGACCTTCCCCGCGGGCTTTTCCCCGTCAAACTCAGGCGAATGGATCCCGATGACCACGAGACCCTGAGGCCCGAATCGCTGATGCCACTCCACTAACTGTGGAATCGTGTTCCGACTGTTGATTCACCCGAACGTCCAGAACTCGAGAAGGACGACCTTCCCGCGAAGATCGGCGAGCCGCAGGGGAGCGGAATTGATCCACGTCTGGTTGGTGAGCTCCGGGGCGGGTCGGCCGACCCATGATCCCTCTCCCCATGGTGCGGCGATCAGCAGCCCGGCGGCCAGCACGAAGAGCCCCCCGCAGACCGTCCGACCTCTCCGCATTCGACGCCCTCCACGCGCATGACCTGCGGCCGACGGTACGCACCTTCGATCCATTAGATGCACCCGAGACCTCGAAGGATGCGAACTGCTGAGTTCCGCAACCGCTCTCTCCATTGCCGCTCGGGAAGAGCCTGATACGTCTCTTGTACCCGTTCCGAGGGCCCGATGTGTCAAAAAATCGTAAAATTTCCGCGAAATTTCAGTGGGGGGGCTGGAACGAGGGGCAGCGGACGGGGAACGCGGGATCACCGCCTGTCGGCGGCTTGCCGCCGACCTTCGGGAAGAGCGCGAAACCAGAGCAACGCCCATCCCCAGGCCCCCCGCGTCGGATCAGGGCCGCCCGCGGTGACATCTCACGCTGCACGGTGGGGAGGACCGCCGGGTAGGAGAGGAACATCATCGACGCGCCCATGCGGGCGGCGCAGAGGCTGAGCAGCCACGACGTATCGGCATGGCGAGACTCTGCAGCTATCACCGCAGCCCCTCGACTCGCTGGCGTTCCCCAGCATCCGCCAGGCATCCGCCGATGCGGGACACGCCTCCCTACGGGCGACCTATCTGCGATTGCAGGCACGCCGGCAATGCGAGATGTCCGATCCTGTCGGACGAGCCCGGACGCATCGGCCCTCTACCGATAACGGCACGTACCGTATCCCGTCCCAACCGAAAACGCAACCGCACGGCCGCTCGCGGGCACTGCGCGATGGCCCCGTCATCCCTCCGAACGGACAAAAGACCCGTTGACAGGTCGCTCGGGACCCTCTATAGTGGCCGGGACGCTAGCTTCTCACGGTTGTATCCCTCTGCTGATCACGAGGCCGCGAGGACTGCAGTCCCGCGGCCTTTTGTTTGTAAGACCGACAGGCCTCGCAACCGAGACCGAGCGCGATCGACGCGCCAGGAGGCCGCGGGCCTCCAGTACGGGGAAAGGAGATCGAGCATGGGATCGCGGGTGTACGTCGGCAACCTCCCCTTTACCGTGGACGCGCAGGAGCTGCGCACCCTCTTCGAAGAGGAAGGCCGCCAGGTGCAGGACGTGAAGATCATCACCGATCGGGATACCGGTCGGCCGCGCGGCTTCGCCTTTGTGGAGATGGCCACCCCCGAACAGGCCGAGGCCGCGATTGCGGCCCTCAACGGGCGCACGCTCGGGGGGCGCGCCCTCACGGTCAGCATGGCTCGGGAACGGGAGCCCCGCGGTGGCGGCGACCGCTACCCGATGGATCGCGGCCGGGGTGGCGACCGCTGACGCGATTCGCAGCGAGCCAGAACACCACGGGAGGCGCGGCAAGACGCGGCACAGCGCCGACCGCCCAAAGGAGACGATACATGAGGCGTTGGATCATCGGCCTTTCCCTGATGCTGCCCCTCGGTCTGTGGGGCACCGTGACGGGCCCTGTCTCGGCGGCGCCGCCTCCCGCTCCCAAAAAGGAGGTGGCGGCCCAGGTCAACGGCAAGGCGATCACCCTCCAGGATTTGAACGATGAATTTCTCGCGCGGACGCGAGTCCCCTACGAGAAGGTGCAGACCGATCCCCAGGCGCAGGAGGCCCGCAAGCAGTTGCTGGACCAGATGATCAACGACGAATTGCTGGTACAGCAGGCCGAGCGGCAGAAAGTCGCCGTGACGCCGGATGCGGTGGCTCAACAATTCAAAGAGATCCAGGGCCGCTTCCCCTCGGAAGAGGCGTTCAAACAGGCGCTCACGACCCGGGGATTGACCGCGGATGAACTCAAGGCTGATATCAAAAATGGACTCCTGCGCCAGCAGCTCCTGAACAAGGAGATTCTCGAAAAGATCGCGATCGGCCCGAAAGAAGTCGAGGGGTACTTCACCTCCCACAAACAGCAGTACGCCCAGGAGGAGAAGGTGCACGCCCGGCACATCCTGATCAAGCTGCCGCCGGACGCATCGCCGGAGGACGACAAGAAGGCCAAGGAACGGGCGCAAGCCGTGTTGGCCAAGGTCAAAAAGGGCGAGGAGTTTCCCCTGCTCGCCGGGCAGCATTCCGAGGACAACACCAAGGACCGCGGAGGGGACCTCGGCTACTTCTCGCGCGGGAAAATGATCAAGCCCTTCGAAGATACGGCCTTCAAGCTGAAGGTCGGCGAGACGAGCGACCTGGTGCGGACCCAGTTCGGGTATCACATCATCAAGGTCGAAGCCCGGCAGGAGGCCAAGCCGCTCCCCTTCGACGAGGTCAAAGAGCAGGTCACCAGCGATCTCAAGCGCGAGAAGGCGCGGGCCCGGTTCGAAGACTACATCAAGGGGCTGCGCCAGAAGGCCAAAATCAACGTCACGTTGAAGTAGCCTCGTTCGCTTCCATCTTTCCCGCTATGTGATCGAAGGCCCGGGCCACCCCGGGCCTTCTTTATTTCCGAGTGCACTGGTACCGAGAGGGCAGGACGTGATAGCCGCACAATCGCGACGAAGGAGGACGGGGACGTTGAGGAAGGAGATGGTGCCGGGAGGGGGAGTTGAACCCCCACGGGCGCGAAGGCCCAAGAGATTTTGAGTCTCTCGCGTCTTCCAGTTCCGCCATCCCGGCGTCCGGCCAAAATGAAAGAAGGGAAGCCTCGCGACCCCCCTTCGGCATGGAGGATTATAGAGGACTGCTGACGGCGGGGATTACCTGACGGCCTTCTTGAGTACCGCGCCCGGCCGGAACCGGGCGACCCGCGCCGCAGGGATCTTGATGGCCTTCCCGGTCTGCGGATTCCGGCCCGCCCGCGCCTTGCGCCGCCCCGTGCCAAAGGTCCCGAACCCCACCAGCGTCACCTTCTGCCCCCTCCGCAGTGTATCCTTCACCGCCTTCAGGGCGCTCTCCAGCGCGGTCTCGGCGGCCCGCTTGGTTACCTTAGCGTCCTTGGCCATCCGGTCAACCAGCTCCGCTTTGGTCATCCCCGCCCCCTCCTTCTCCACATCGCTCGACGCCCGAGCAACGCTTCTTCACCGTGGAAAGACGCTAGGCGTATACCAGAATTTTCGGGGCGCTGTCAACCGAAAATCCCCCCACCTCGGGACCGCATTGCGCTCCACGGCCGGATGCCGCCCGCCATCGCCGCCTGCGGAGCGCCACATCCTCACTTGAGCGTGCGGGCCTTCTTCAGCGTTTCCTCCATGACCTTCCGCTCGGCCTCCGCGTCCTTGAGCCGGCGTTCGGCATCCGCGAGGGTGGCCGTCAGCTTCTGCATCTCGTTCCGCAGACTTTGCACTTCCGTCCCCATCTTGGACTTGACGTCGCCGAGCTCCGCCTGCAGGGCCGCCACCTCTTTCGTGCAGTCCTGCGACTGCCAGAAATATGCGCTGCCGAAACCGGCGAGGACCGCAACGACAACCAGTGCGACGACTCCCAGTGGCCTCATGACATTCCCCCCTTTCCCCCGTGATGCGCGGGATGATCGTCTCAACGCCCCCGGCTATCCGGGCGCCGCACCCTTCCCCGATAGGGCTCCGTGAGGTAGCGCTCCGCCGTTTCGTGCGCCAGCCCCCGTCCCTCGACCTCCAGGGCCCGCTGATAGGACGCGACCGCCTTGTCGCGATCGCCCTGCAGATCGTAGATCATCCCGGTCCGCGTGTGCGCCCAGGCGGTGATCCATTCGAGCTTTGCATTGCGCCGCTCGATGGCGTCCCGGAAGAGGGCGAGAGCCTCCTCATGGAGCCCGGCATCCATGGCAATCTTCCCCCGGAGTTGCAGATACCGCGGGACGAACTCCGGAGGATAGTGTGGCTGGTGCTCCTCGAGCGCGGTCCGGATCGTCTCGGCCACGGAGAGCGCCTGGCGGGTCTGCCCGGTCTCGGAATAGAGGAAGGCGAGGAGAAACTGGAACTCCGGATTTCCGGGATAGCGGGTCGCCACCCGCTCCGCATACGGGACCGCCTCGGCGTACTCCTCCTCCCAGCCGCTCAGGATCCGGGCCAACGTCACGGCCGCGGGCACGCCCGAAAAGGTTCCTTCCTGCGCCGCCCGCTTCAGTCGCTCGAGCCCGCGCTCGCGATCCCCCGTGGGGAGCACGAGCGAGACGAACGGCTTGAGCAATGCCGGCACCCGAGAGACGGAGTAATCGTACAAACCGAGGGGCCAGAGGGCATCGACCCGACCCGGGTCGAGCTCCAGGGTGCGGGTGAGGTGCCGATGACTCGCCCGAATCTCCCGATAGGCCTCCAGGTAGTTCTTCCGCGTCCGGTCCACGACCGCCTTGAACCCGCGCATCACGCCCACGGTGAGCAGCAAGTCCGGATTGTCCGGGCTCGATTCGAGCAGCGCCTCCCCGCGCGTGACGATCGGCTCGATCCGCGTGAGGAAGCGATCGAGGACTGTGGCGACCTCCTTCTCGGATCGGTCCGCCTCGATGGCCTCGTCGATCTCCACGATCCCGTCGAGGAAGGGATGGAGCAGCTCGCCGCCCGGGAGTTCCTGGAGTCGCCCAAAGGCCGCTCGGGCCCTGGCATAGTCCAGGTTGGCCGCGTGATCGATGCCCGTGACGATCGCCCGGGTCGTTTCCGCGGTGAACGCAAAGGTGCCGCCCCCCTCCGCCGGCCAGGCCAGAGAGAGCAGCACGACCCCGATCAGCAGTCGCCTCATGGCGTGCCTTTCCGCTCCGCGAGCGCCTCCCGCCATGCCGCAACCATGGCGGGATCGATGTCAACGCGCAGGACGCGGGCTGTTGGCGGCATTGACGATGGCGTCGCACGGCGCCCCAAGGAGACTGCCCTGCTGAATGTCGATCTCGACCGCCATCGCCGCTGGTAAATTGACCGCAACCGACGTCAATGATAATGATAAGGTATGCAGAGCGCCGTCCCAAGAGAAAAACCGGCATGGAGGTAACGGTCCTGGGATCGGGGACTGCCATTCCATCGTCCGAACGGGCCTCGCCCGGGTACTGGGTCCGGGTGGCGGACGAGCACCTCCTTTTGGACGGGGGCACCGGCACCGTGCACCAACTGGCGCGGGCCGGCGGACAGCTCGAGGCTATCGATCGGATGCTGTACACCCACTACCATCCGGACCATGTGGGGGACTTTCCCCACGTCCTCTTCGCCCTGCGCAGCCCCGAACTCGGGCGGCGGCGCACGCTCTGGGTCGGGGGACCGCGCGGTCTCGCGCGGCACTGTCGCCTGCTGGAAGAGCTCTATGGCCCCTGGGTGGGCAACCTCCCCTTCGTCCTGGATCTCCACGAGCTGGCGGCAGAGACCATCGACTTCGGCTCCTGGCGCCTCACCGCACGGCCGGTCCCGCACAGCGACGCGAGTCTCGCGTACCGGATCGACGCCCTTGAGGGCTCGGTGGTGTACTCCGGAGACACCGACTACTCCGAGGAGCTGATCCGCCTCGCCCGCGGCGCCGATCTCCTCGTCTGCGAGTGCGCCTTCCCGGATGACCACAAGGTTCCGGGGCATCTGACGCCCAGCCTGGCCGGCCAACTCGCAGCCGCGGCCGGCGTGAAGCGGCTGCTCCTGACGCATTTCTATCCGGCGTGCGCGGGACAGGATCTGCTCACCCCCTGTCAGAAGTATTTCGCGGGGGAGGTCCTCATGGCCCGGGACCTGATGCGGCTCAGCGTGGGCACCCGAGGGACGCAATGACGGTCCGGGACCGGTTGATCCTCGCCCTCGACGTCCCCGCGTGGGAGGCGGCCGAGGGCATCGTGGCGCGCATGCAAGGGAACATCCGCCTCTTCAAGGTCGGCCTCGAGCTCTTCACCGCCGAGGGACCTCGGGTCATCACCCGCATTCACGATCGAGGGGGAGGGGTCTTCCTGGATCTCAAGCTCCACGACATTCCCCAGACCGTGGCCGCCGCCGTGCGCAAGGCGGTCGAGTGGGGAGTCACCATGCTGGACCTGCACGTCGCGGGAGGGCAGGCCATGATGCGGGCGGCGGTGGAGGCGGCCGCGGAACGGGCCACAGCCATCGGCATCCCGCGTCCCCGCCTCCTCGGGGTGACCGTGCTCACGAGTTTGGCCCAGCGGGATCTCCAGGCCCTCGGCATTGCCCGGGCGGTCGAGGAGCAGGTCGTGGCCGTCGCCGGCTTGGCGAAGGCGGCGGGCCTCGACGGGGTGGTCGCCTCGCCGCACGAAGCCAGGGCGCTGCGGGAGCGGTTCGGCGCCGATTTCCTCCTCGTCACCCCCGGCATCCGGTCCCGCGGGGCCGCACCGGACGACCAGCGCCGCACCGCCACCGCCCGCGACGCGATCCGGGCCGGCGCCGACTACCTCGTCGTCGGTCGCCCGATCCTCTCGGCGGCGGATCCGGTCGCGGCGGTGGAGGCACTCGTCGCAGAGATGGAGACAGCCTGAGCGGAGGACGCCTTATGCGGACCTGGCCGATCGTAGCGGCGATCATCGTGCTGTCGGCTGTCGCACAGACCCTGGGCATGGCGGAGGAGCAGCCGCGTCCGCCGCAGGAGCGCGGCCTCCGGGTCATCCGACACGTGATCACGACCGGGGTCGTCAACCGCGAGCCGATCGATGCCGCCACCGTCTTTCCCCCATCGGTGGGCATCCTCTACTATTTCACTGAATTCCAGGGTGCCGCGGGACCGACCCCCATCCACCACGTCTGGTACTACCAGGACGAGCGCGTCCTCGAGATCCCCCTGATCGTCGAGGCCGGCCATTGGCGCACCTGGAGCCGCAAAGAGATTCGTGAGAACCGGATCGGAACGTGGAAGGTGGAAGCGGTGGACCGGGACGGCAGGGTCCTGTCCTCGCAGACCTTCAACGTCCACTGAGCTCGCAAGGGAGGGACAATGGCCTACGAACATCTCATCGTCCAGACCGCCGACGGCATCATGACCATCACCATCAACCGGCCCCAGGCGCTGAACGTCCTGACCGCGGCCACCGTGCGGGAACTGGAGCAGGCGCTCCTCGCAGCCGGTCAGGAGCCCGCCGTCAAGGTCCTCATCCTGACCGGAGCCGGCGAGAAGGCCTTCGTCGCCGGCGGCGATCTCCGCGAGGTGCTGGCGGGGATCACCGCGGGGGCAACCGTCGCCCGGGACCAATTCGCCTGCCGGGGCCAGCGGTTGATCACGCTCATCGAGCGGCTGGGAAAGCCGGTCATCGCCGCGGTCAACGGATTCGCGCTGGGCGGGGGCTGCGAGATCGTCCAGGCGTGCCATCTGGCCATCGCCTCGGAGACGGCGAAATTCGGCCAGCCCGAGATCACCCTCGGCTTCAATCCGTGCTGGGGGGGGACCCAGCGCCTCCCCCGGCAGATCGGGCGCAAGCACGCGATGGCGCTGATCCTCACCGGCGAGATGATCACGGCGCAGGAGGCCTACCGGATCGGTCTGGTGAACAGCGTGGTTCCTCCGAAGGACCTCATGACGGAGACGGAGAAGCTGGCGCGGCTCGTCGCGAGCAAGTCCCCGACGGTCCTGCAACTCTGTCTCGAGGCCGTCACGCACGGATGCGAGATGGCGATGGGAGAGGCCCTCGAATACGAGGCGAGCCTGTTCGCTATAGCGGTTGCCAGCGGCGAAGCCCAGGAGGGGACCCAGGCCTTCCTCGACAAGCGCAAGGCCGTCTGGGCGCGACCGCACCAGTGATTGGTGGTTGGTGAGGTGACGTCGTGGAGCTGTTCGAGCAACCGAAAAAGCACGAGCGAACAGGACGGACGCCCCTGGCGGACCGGATGCGGCCGCACGCGCTCCCCGAGTTCGTGGGGCAGACACACCTGCTGGGCGAGGGCCGGGTGCTGACCCGTGCGCTGGAGCACGGTGACATCCCTTCGATGATCCTCTGGGGCCCACCCGGCTCGGGCAAGACCTCCCTGGCCGCGCTTATCGCCGACCGGATGCGCACCGCTTTCATCCCGTTCTCCGCCGTCACCGCCGGAATCAAAGAGATCAAGACAGTGATCAAGGAGGCCCAGTGGCACGAGCAGCGGGAAGGGCGCAAGACCATCCTCTTCATCGACGAGATCCACCGATTCAACAAGGCGCAGCAGGACGCTTTTCTTCCTCATGTGGAGCGCGGGACGATCATCCTCATCGGCGCCACCACGGAAAATCCGTCCTTTGAGGTGATCGCCCCCCTGCTCTCCCGGGTCAAGGTCTTTCGCCTCCACCCCCTCTCCGAAGCCGAACTCGACCGGATCGTTCAGCGCGCCCTGGAGGACCCGGACCGCGGCCTCGGCGCGCTGCGGCCGCGGCTTGACCCCGAGGCCCGGCAGCATCTGGTGCGCCTGGCCTCCGGAGATGCGCGGGCGGCCCTCAACACCCTCGAGCTCGCCGCCCGGATCGCCCCCCGGGCCCCGGACGGCATGCTCGAGGTCAGCCTCGCCGTCGTCGAGGAGGCCGCGCAGCGGCGCACCCTGCTGTACGACAAGGCGGGCGACCAGCACTACGCACTCATCTCGGCCCTCCACAAGAGCCTGCGCGACAGCGATCCCGATGCGGCGCTCTACTGGTTGGCGCGCATGCTCGCGGGTGGCGAAGATCCCCTCTACGTCGCACGCCGGCTGATCCGCGCCGCCTCCGAGGACATCGGCACCGCCGATCCGGCCGCCCTTGCCGTGGCGGTGGCGGCCAAGGAGGCGGTCCATTTCCTCGGCCTCCCCGAAGGGGAGCTGGCCCTGGCGCAATGCGTGTGCTACCTCGCCACCGCTCCCAAGTCCAACGCGGTCACCCGCGCCTACGAGGCGGCCCGCTCCGACGTCGCGCACGCGCCCATCGCGCCCGTGCCGCTGCACCTGCAGAATGCGCCCACGTCCCTGATGAAAGCCATGGGCTATGGCGCCGGCTACCAATACGCGCACGATGCCCCCGACGCCCTCGTGGACCAAGACCACCTGCCGCCGGAGCTCGAAGGCCGGACGTACTACGAGCCCACCGACCGGGGGTACGAGGCCGAGATCCAGCGACGGCTCGCACAGTGGCGGAGCCGACTGCGGCGTGAATCCCGCGACCCGCCATCCGCGCCCGACCATTGACCGTCTCGAGCGATGACATGGGCTGGCTGGCCGATTTCTCCTTGACACTCCTCCGGCCCTCTGGTATAGCCCTACCATCCTCACACCTGCCCCTCATTCAATCCTTCGCATATGACTCCATTGCGCCAGACGAAAGGAGGTGACAGGCAATGACGAAGGCCGAGCTAGTCGCCATCATGGCTAAGGGATCAGGCATGACCAAACGGGCGGCGGAAACCGCCCTCGAAAGTTCGTTGAAGGCCATTCGCGATACTCTAAAGAAGGGGAGAAAGGTCACCCTGGTAGGCTTCGGCACCTTTTCCGTCGCCAAACGGGCGGCCCGGAACGGACGGAACCCGCAAACCGGAAAGGCCATCCGCATTCCGGCCGCCAGGGTTCCCCGGTTCAAGCCAGGCAAAGAATTGAAGCGTGCGATAAAATAGTCTTCCTCTGCGATACCAAAAAAAAGCCGGAAGGGATCCCCTTCCGGCTTTTTCCTTTCTCCCGCGGAGAGGCCGTGAGTCCCGACCATCACGCGAGCAACGCCTGTACGGCCGCCGACACATCGGCAGCCCGCATGACCGCCGCGATGACCGCGACGCCGTCCGCCCCGGCGGCGAGGACGTCCCCGCGGTTCGTCGCGGTGATGCCGCCGATGGCGAAGATGGGAAGCCGAATCTTCGGGCGCACCTGACGGAGCAGCTCCAGGCCGAGCGGGGGACCGTAGGCCGCTTTGGAGGGGGTGGCGAAGACGGGCCCCAACACGATGAAGTCGGCGCCCCCCTCCTGCGCCTCTTTCGCCTCGCCGAGCGAGTGACACGACACACCCAGGAGCCGCGAAGGCCCCAGCAGGCGACGGGCCACGGCTGGCGGAAAGCCGCGCCGACTGAGATGCGCCCCGCTCGCCTCAACCGCCAGCGCCACGTCGATGCGATCGTTGATGAGGAGGAGGCCTCCGACAGGTCGGAGGACGGCCAGCAGCCGTTCGGCCAGCGCCACGAGCTCCCGAGCCTCCAGGTCCTTCTCGCGTAATTGAAAGACCCTGGCACCTCCCCCGACCGCACCGCTCACCACCTCTTCGAGGTGGCGTCCTGCGGTCTGCGTGCGATCGGTGATCACGTAGAGCCCCCACTCCCGCGGATTCTCTTTGAGAAAAGACATGGAATGAGTGGGCCAGCCTTGTTGGCTCAGCAGATGACCAATCGATTCGTGTTCTGTCGGCCGTGAACCGTGAACTCTGAACCGTGAACAGGCTTTAAAGGAGCTCGGGCATCCCTTCAAGGGGCGTAGAGGCCGAGGCGTACAGCTTCTTCGGGATGCGCCCGGCGAGGTAGGACAACCGTCCCGCCTCCACCGCATACCGCATGGCGGCCGCCATCGCCACCGGATCCTTCGCCTGCGCGATCCCCGTGTTCATCAACACCCCGTGACACCCCAACTCCATGGCCACCGCGGCGTCCGAGGCGGTCCCCACCCCGGCGTCTACGATGACCGGCACGCGGACCGTCTCCAGGATGATCTTGATGTTATACGGGTTCCGGATGCCGGCCCCCGAGCCGATCGGGGCACCCAGCGGCATGACGACTGCCGCGCCCGCGTCCTCAAGCTTTTTGGCCACCACCGGGTCATCGTTCGTATACGGCAGGACGATGAACCCGTCCTTGACGAGCACCCGGGTCGCCTCCACGAGCCCTGCGGTGTCGGGGAAGAGGGTCCGCTCATCCCCGATGACCTCCAGCTTGATCATGTCCGAGAGGCCCATCTCGCGCGCGATGACCGCCGTCTTGATCGCCTCCTCTGCCGTGTAGCATCCGGCCGTGTTGGGGAGGAGCGTGTACCGGCTGAGATCCACGTAGTCCAGGAGCGACCCTCCCGTCGCCAGGTTCATCCGCCGGATGGCCACGGTGATCATCTTCGCGCCCGAGGTCTCCCAGGCCCTCTGCATCGTCGCCGGGTCCGGGTACTTGCTGCTCCCGATGATCAGGCGAGAGGCGAATTCCTTCCCGCCGAATCGGAGCGGTTCGTCTTTGAATCCCGTCATCGGATCACCTCCATGCCCCCCGCCATGACGGTGAGCACCTCCACCGCATCCCCATCCTGGAGCGTCGTGGAGGCGTACAGGGGTCGCTTGACCACCCCCTGGTTGACCAGGACCGCCACCCGCTCATGGCGAATCCTGAGCTCCTCCAAGAGCCGGGCGACCGTCATCCCGTGACTCACCTCATGGAGCTTGCCGTTCAGCCGGATCTGCATGCCGTGGATGCGCGGGGCCGCCCAGGAAGGATCTGCACGTCCCGACCTCTGGGCGGTACTCTACCACGCGGAACACTCGAGGTCAAACGCGGGGGTGGCGCCGCAGCCGGCGCCTCAGGCCGAGGGCCTTCCGGAGCACGGCCGCCAACCCGACCGTCAAGGGGAGACGCCGGATCGCCCCCGGATCAACCCACGCGGCGTCCGAGATGTCGGAGGCGGCCTTCAGCCGCCCCCGGCGCCAGGAGGCGAGGAAATCCACGATGACATAGTGATACTGGATCCGGCCCTCGGGGTCGGCATAGATCCGGTCCAGCACATCCACCACGTCTCCCACGCTCACCTCGATGCCGCACTCCTCTTTGACCTCGCGCGCCACCGACTCCTTGAGTCCCTCCCCGGACTTGACTGCGCCCCCCGGCAAGCTCCACAGGCCCCGGCTCGGGTCTTGCCCGCGACGGACCAGCAACACCTTGCCCGCCTTCACGACGACGGCCCCGACGGCCACGATGGGACGCGTGGGATATGTGCGACTCATGACGGTCTCAGGGGAGAAAGGGCTTGACAAGCCACGGGGAAGACCTTATCAATACGCCTTGGTCCTTCCACCACGCGTCGGAACGGAGGAACTGCGCAGTGCCGATTTACGAATACCGGTGTGAGGTCTGCGGCCACACGTTTGAGGTCATCCAGAAATTCTCCGATGCGCCCATCGCGGCGTGCGTCGTCTGCTCCGGCGCCGTCCACCGCGTCCTCTCGCCACCCGCTCTCGTCTTCAAAGGCACCGGCTGGTACGTGACCGACTACGCTCAGCCGGATCGGAAGAAGGCCATGGAGGCCGAAAAGAAGGACAGAGACGGCTCCGCGGCCACGAGCACCGACCCGCCTGCACCGAAACCGGACACGGGCACCTCCAAGGACTAGCCCGCCGCTCGCATCGAGTGGTCATGCCCCATCGGACCGCTCAAGGAGCGCACGGATCCGCGGCACGACCTCCGCGATCGGGACCGGCGTCTCTTGCCGCGTCCGGCGCGTCCGGATCTCTGCCTGGCCCTCCCGGACTGCCCGGCTTCCCACCGTCACGCGATACGGGATCCCGATGAGGTCCGCATCCTTGAACTTGACGCCGGGGCGCTCGTCCCGGTCGTCGTACAGGACCTCCACGGCCGCCGCCACCAGCCCCCGGTACAGCTCCTCCCCCAGCCTCTGCATCGCCGCATCCTTGACGTTCACGGTGAGGAGATGGACCTGGAAGGGAGCGATGGGCAGCGGCCAGATGGTCCCATCCGCGTCGTGGTGCTGCTCGAGGGCGGCGGCCGCGATCCGGGCCGGACCGATCCCGTAGCTGCCCATGACGATCGGCCGCTCCTGCCCCTGCTCGTCGAGATACACCGCCTTGAGCGGCGTGGAGTACCGCGTCCCCAACTTGAAGATGTTGCCGACCTCGATCACCCGCTCGACGGCCAGGGCCCCCCCACAGTTCACGCAGGCATCTCCCGTTTGCACCCGGTGAATGTCCCCGTATCGCGCCGTGAAGTGCTTCCCGGGGACGACCCCCCGGAGGTGCGTATCTACGCGGTTGGCCCCGGCCACATACACGCCGGCGGCGAGCGCCCCATCGGCGAGGAGGGGAATCGTGAGACCCACCGGACCGAGGAAACC
>DASRUH010000114.1:0-6392 GCA_035655535.1 Methylomirabilis sp. (SeqCode) | reverse complement strand
CCCCCTGCCACTCGGACGCCCCGGACGACCCCTCTACCGGAAAAGGGCCGTCTCCCTTGCGACGCTTCGGAAAGCGCCCGGCGCAGAAATAGGCGATCGTCCCGTGGCGGTCGGCGTACAGGAAATTCTGCGCCGGCACGGCGAAGTCCTTGAGCGCCTCCCGAAAGTCCTCCAGCCCTCGCGCGCGTGAGACCCTGAGCAGGGCGTCCGTCTCGCGCGACGGCTCGAGCCCCGTCCAGCGCAGAGACAGCGGTGCCCCCAGGGGAAGGACGTCGCTGAGGAGCGGGCAGTCCGCCGCGCCGCGCCGGACGTACCGGATCGTCATGCGGCGCACGGGCCCCCCCCGCACGGCAATCTCCTCCACGCCCACGGTGAAGCGCCGCCACTCCCCCCGAACCGCATAGAGGTGAGGGTCCGACGGATGCAGCGACTCGAGGTAGAAATCCGCGTCATCGGGCATCGCGGACGTGATTCCCCATGCGATGTCCGCGTTTGCCCCGATGATGACGGCGGGAATGCCCGGCATGGTCGCGCCGCTGACGTGGTAGCCGCCTCCCCTGAGGCTGACCTGATAGAAGAGACACGGCAGCCCCATCGGCAGATGGGGATCGTTGCAGAGGAGCGGACGGCCGCTTCGGGTCCGGCGCGGCCCGACCACCCAGCTATTGCTGCCCCCGCCGCCGCCGGCGAGCAGGCTCCCCGCCGGCACGATCACCAATCCCGTCTCCGGATAGGCCGGCAAGAGAGGAAAAAGCTCCGGGTGCCCGGCGCATGCACCGAAGACCAGTTCCGCCCTGGCGGCCAGGCACAGCATCCACGCGATCAGGCGCCCGATCGCCAGGCTGTCCTGAAGCGTCCAGGGTTCCGGCTCGTAGCCGAGCAGGTAAAACTCCGGCGGCAGACACCGCTCTTCCTGCATCGCGGCCCTGGCCGCATTGACGCCGTCCGCGTAGCGCTCCAGCGTCCCCCTCGCGTCAGCCGAGAGGACGGCTGCAGACCCCTCCGCCGCTCGCACGAAGCCCAGCGCCCGATGCAGTCCGTCGAGCGCGACCGTCGAGGCGGGATCGAAGCGCACACCCGGCTTGACCGGGAGTGGCCGATCCCCGAGGATCTCCGCCAGGCGGCCGCCGGCGACCCGCCGGTATAGATCCATTTGCCACAGCCGGTCCTGGGCGATGGCGTACCCGAATCCGAAGAAGAGATCCGCCGGCGCGCGAGCGCGGATCGTGGGAACCCCCAGCGGGTCCCGTAGGATGGTGACCGATCCCTCGATCCCCGTCATCGCCTGCCGACCATGCCTCTTCAGGGCAAATCGCGACTGCAGCGCGGGAAAGACAGGGGCCAGAAGTCGGAGGGGAAGGAGTGAGAGCAGGCGAATGGTGCGGTCGAAGGAGGTCATGGCTGTCGCCGTTCGGCTGAGCCGTTCGGCCCTGGGCGTGTCGAAGGGGGTACGGTCGAAGCCCATACTTTACCGGGGCTGCCGCACCGGACTGGCCGTGTCGACGTATTCAAAATTGGCGAAGATGGTCAGCCGCTGAAAGGTGAACGTCGGCGGAAAGGGGCCGTAGGGGGCCGCCTCCGTGACCGCCGTGACCGCCGCGCCGTCCAGGATCGACGTCCCCGAGCTTTTGGCGATCTCGATCCGCGCGAGATCGCCGTCCGGCGCGATGCTGAAGACCAGGACGAGCTTCCCCGTCAGGCCGATCGTCCTCGCATACGGCGGCGTATACCAATGTCGCTCGATCCGCCGCTTCACCTCGGCAAGGTATGGGGCGAACTCCACGCTTCGCGTCTCCAAAGAGACGATGCGCTCGCCCGTCCCCGTATTGCCCTCAGCTCCAGCGTCGAGGAGCGTCCCGTTCTCCGCCCGGCCCCCCCGTCCCAGGGCGGCGACCTGCTCCTGGAGAGAAGGGCGGAGCGACGGGTCGGATGCAGAGTACGAGGGCAAAGGAAGCTGTTCCGGGTGCGGCGCTGGCCGCGTGCCCCCTCCACCGTCGTCGGCGGGAGGTTGTGAACCTTGCCCGTCCGGACTGCCGACGTTCCCAGGCGAGGTGATCGGGCCCGGAGCCCTTCCGGGCCCCCTGGCTTCACTGGTGACCTGAGAGATGTCCCTGCTCCTCACCGGTTTGTCCGTTCTGGGTGCATCCGGCTGGTCGATGAAGCGGGGTACTTCTCGCGAAGGCAGGAGACGGACCATCAGGGGAGTGGGATCCTGCGGGCCGGGAGCCGGGACCTGGACCGTCCAGAAGAGAACGCCGGTCAACAGATGCAACAGGAGCGAAGCCCCGAATGACCGAAACAGCAGTGGGCGCCCCTCCACCCTCATCCGCCACCCGTCATGCCACCGGTCATCCTGCGCCCTTCCCGTGGTGCTTCTTCCACTTCGACGCCGCCTGCTGCAGCTCCCGCGCATGCGTCAATGCCGCCGCCGACCGCTCCGACCCCCCCAGCATCCGCGCCAGCTCTTCGGCTCTCTCGTCGGTGGACAAGGGAACCAGGCGGGCGTCGGTCCGCCCGCGGCTCACCGTCTTCTCGACCCGCAGATGGACGTCGGCATAGGCGGCGATCTGCGGCAGGTGGGTGATGCAGATCACCTGTCGCTCGCAGCTGACCCTCCAGAGCTTCTTCCCGACCACTTCACCCATGCTCCCGCCCACCCCGGCATCCACCTCGTCGAAGATCAAGGTGGGTGTCCGGTCCGCCGAGGCAACAATGTTCTTGAGCGCCAGCATGGTCCGACTGAGCTCTCCCCCGGAGGCGATCTTCCCCAGCGGGCGAAATCCCTCACCCGGGTTCGGCGCAAAGAGAAACGCCGCCTCTTCTAGCCCGGTCGGCTTCAGCGATCCCCGCGGATCCGGTCCCGGGACCCGCGCCAGCTCTACCCGGAAATCCACCCGCGCCATCCCGAGCTGCCTGAGTTCCCCGACCACCGCCTGTGCGAGGCGCTTTGCCGCTCCCTCCCGCTCCTTCGAGAGACGCCCGCCGCGTTCCCAAAGCTCCGCCTCGCACGCGCGAGCGTCCCCCTCGAGGGCAGCGAGCCGCTCCTCTGCCCCCTCCAGCCGCTTCAGTTCCCGGGCCGCCTCTTCCCGGTGGGCGAAAATCTCGACGATCGTCGCCCCGTATTTCTTTTTCAGTCGCCCCAGGGTGTGGAGTCGATCCTCCATGGCCTCGAGGCGGCCGGGGTCGAACTCCAGCCGCTCGCGATAGTCCCGCAGGGTGAGGGCAACTTCCTTGAGCACAGCCCTCCCCTCCTCGAGCATCCGCTCGACGGGGGCGAGGCGGGCGTCGATGCGCCCCGCCTCCCGCAGGCGGGCTTCGACGCCGGCGAGACCGGACAGCATCCCGCGGTCATCTCCCTCCAGGCGCGCATAGGCCTCCTCCACCGCCAGGAGGAGCTTCTCGTGGTGGGCGAGGATCGCGCGCTCTGCCTGCAGCGCCTCGTCCTCTCCCTCGGTGAGGCGCGCCGCATCGATCTCGCGGATCTGGTGCTCGAGGAGATCCTTCCGCTGCGCCTTCTCTCGCTCGCCACGCGCCAGGGCGTCCTGCTCTTCCTTCAGCGCCTGCCACCGTCGGTAGAGCGCCTGGTACTCCCGGACCGCTTCCGTGAGATCGCCGAAGGCATCCAGCAGCTCGAGCTGCCGGCGGGGATCTTGGAGAAGCACGCTGTCGTGCTGCCCATGGATGTCGACGAGATGCTCACCCAGCGCCTTGAGGGTCGCCGCGCCGGTCATCGTCCCGTTTACGTAGGCGCGGCTTCTCCCCTCGCGGGCCAGGTGGCGACGGAGGAAGAGGTCCTCCCCCTTCTCTGCGGCTATTCCCTGCGAGGCGAGGAGGTCCTCCGCCGGGCTGGCCCGGGGGATCGCGAAGGCGGCTTCCACCACCGCCTCTTCGGCACCGGCCCGGATCAACTCGGCGTCCCCCCGTGCACCCAACGACAGCGAGAGCGCGGTCAGGACGATCGATTTGCCCGCTCCCGTCTCCCCCGTCAGGACATTCAGCCCAGGACCGAACGTCGCCCGTACCTCATCCACGACGGTGAAATGGCGGATGGCGATCTCGCGCAACACTGCTGGCTCCGCCTGGTGGTTAGTGGTTAGTGATTAGTGGCCCGACACTAATCACCAGTCACCAGTCACTGCTAGCGTTCGCCCCACTTGAGCTTTGATCGGAGAATCTCGTAGTAACTCTTCTTCGGCGGGGCGATCAGCGTAATCTCTCGATCCGCGCGGCGGACTGCAACCTGATCCCGGTATCGCAACGGAAAGCCCACCTGCCCGTCCAGGGTGAGGTAGACGTCCTCATGCTGCGATTCGAGAACCACCCGAACCTTGACCTCCTCGGGCAGGACCAAGGGCCGATTCGTCAAGGTGTGGGGACAGATGGGCACCAGGATCAGGGCGCGCATCGTGGGAAAGAGGATCGGCCCGCCGGCCGAGAGGCCGTACGCAGTCGAGCCTGTCGGGGTACAGATGATCAAGCCGTCCGCGCGATACGTGGTGACGTACTCCTGCTCGATATGGACCTCGAGGTCCACGATGCGGGATAACGCCCCCTTCGTGATCACCGCGTCGTTCAACACGACGTATTCGGCTACCCGTTCTCCCTGGCGCTCGACGTCCACGTGGAGGAGCATGCGGCGGCTTGCCCGATACTGTCCCGCCAGGACCGATCCCAAAACCGGGTACAAATCATCCAGCGTGATCGCCGTCAAGAAACCCAGCCCGCCGAGGTTGACGCCGAGTATGGGCGTTTCCCCTGAACCGACCAACCGGGCCACCGAGAGGAGGGTCCCGTCCCCTCCGAGGACTACCAGCAGGTCCGCACGCGCGGGGACCTCGGCTTTGGGAATGCCGGAGTCCGCAGCCCCGACGAGGGCGGCCGTCTCGGCGTCCAGGACGACGTCCCGGCCCTTCTCCTTGAGCCGCTCGATCAATTGCCGGACGACCTCCGTGGCCTCCGGCCGATGCGGCTTTGCGATGATGCCGACCCGCTTGAAGACCCTCGTGCTCACATGAGACCCCCGCCCGTTCGCTGCACCCTCACCGGGCGCTGGACGGAGCCGACCGCTCGTTCGATCAGGTCGTCGAGCGTCACCCCTGCCACCGGCACCCCACCCCCCTTCACGAGGTGAACGAAGAACTCTCGGTTCCCCTTGGCACCCTTGATCGGCGAGGCGCACAACCCCTTCACGGTGAGGCCGATGCCTTGGGCGGCCCCAACCACGGTCCGGATCGTGGCGCCCTGTTTCGCCGGATCACGGACCACCCCACCCTTCCCGACTTCCCTTCTGCCCGCTTCGAATTGCGGCTTGATGAGGGCCACGATCTCGCCTGCGGGGCGCAGGAGGTCCGCAATGACCGGAAGGACGAGCCGCAGGGAGATAAAGGCGACATCGACGACCGCCAGGGCGGGCGGCTCAGGAAGGTGCGCGGCCGTGAGGAACCGGACGTTGGCGCGCTCCAGGAACGTCACCCGGGGATCGTGGCGGAGGCGCGGATGCAAGTGCCCGTGGCCCACATCGACCGCGATGACGCGGGCCGCCCCTGCCTGCAGCAGACAGTCGGTAAAGCCGCCGGTTCCCGCCCCGACATCGAGACAGACCATATTCGTGACGACCATGCCAAAGGCGTCGAGCGCGGCCCGAAGCTTCATCCCACCCCGTCCCACGAACGGATGCTCGGGAGCCACCAGGCTAACCGTGGCCCCCGGGGGGATCAGCGTTCCAGGTTTGTCGACCCGCCGGCCATCCACACGCACCTGGCCGGCGAGGATGAGTCCCTGTGCCCGCGTGCGACTTTCGGTCAGGCCGTCGTCAAGGAGACGCTGATCCAGACGCCTCCGACGGTTTGTTGGGTTCATTGGGCCCATTTGGGTTTTGGGTGTTAGGGTTAGATTACGTTCAACGTGCAACGTTCAAAGTTCAACGTTGAACCTCGAACATCGAACCCCGCATCCTCACTTCTCACTTCTCACTTCTCACTTCTTACTTCTCACTCTTCACCATTGACTAATCACTAACCACCACCCACGTGGTTTCCGCTAGGCTCGGCCTTCGTCGAAGGGCGTCTCCACGATCTCGCCCCGCTCGTTCTTCAAGAGAATAGTGATGCGTCGCTCCGCCTCCTCCAGGCGGCGCGTACAGACCTTGGTGAGATGCACCCCTTCCTCAAAGAGACGCAACGATTCCTCCAGCGGAAGCTCGCCCGATTCCAGGCGGTGCACCACTGCCTCCAGCTTGTGGAGCGCCTCTTCGAACTTCATCTCGAGCTCGTCCGCCATTGTCCCTTCGTTCCTTCCCCCGCTCCCCGCGGCCGATCGGGGAGGCGACCTCCCTACCCCGACTGCCGCCGCTCCTCCACCCGACAGATGAGTCCCCCTTCGGCCAACAGCAC
>DASRUH010000113.1:0-2242 GCA_035655535.1 Methylomirabilis sp. (SeqCode) | reverse complement strand
CGGATCCTGGGCGGCTGCTACGTCAGCACCGGAGAAGAGGCGATCTCCGTGGGGAGCGCGTATGCCCTGGAGCCTCAGGACGTCATCGCCCCTTCCCACCGGGACCTCGGCGCGCATCTGGTCAAAGGGATACTGCCGCGGAGCTACATGGCGCAGTATCTCGGCCGACGCACGGGCCTCACCCGCGGCAAGGATGGGAACATCCACTTCGGCGATCTGCAGCACCACATCATCGGCTTTATCAGCCCCATGGCCGATGGGATTCCGGTGGCTGCGGGCGCGGCGCTGGCCTTTAAGATTCGCCGCGAGCCTCGCATCGCCGTTGCGTACTTCGGCGACGGCGCATCGAGCCGCGGGGACTTTCACGAAGGCCTCAATCTGGCCGCCGTCCTGACGCTCCCCATCGTCTTCATCTGCCACAACAACCAGTACGCATTCTCCGTCCCGCTCTCGCGGCAGATGGCGGTCCCGCACGTCGCCGATCGTGCCAAGGCGTACGGCTTTCCGACGCACATCATCGACGGCAACGACATCCTTGCCGTCCATGCAGCGACGAGCGCGGCGGCGTCCCGCGCCCGCAGCGGAGCCGGTCCCACGTTCATCGAGTGCAAGACGATGCGGATGCGCGGCCACGCGGAGCACGACGACGCATCCTACGTCCCCCGCGAGCTGCTCGAGGAGTGGCGGGAACGCGATCCCATCCTTCGATTCGAGCGGGTCCTTCGCGGGCGACAGGTCCCGGACGATCGCCTGCGCGCCGTCGAGGCCCGAGTGGTTCACGAGATTGAAGAGGCGATTGCCTTCGCCGAACAGAGCCCGCTCCCCGACGGGGCGGAGGCGCTGGAGGGGGTCTTCGCCGAACCATGAAGCTGTCGGCCATCAGCAGTGGGCTGTCAGCACGACCAGTGCATCCGGGCCACAGCCAAGCCGATCGCTGCTAGCTGACAGCAGAAAGGCCGAAGCGATGCCGGAGCTCACCTACCTCGAGGCGATCCGTCAAGCCCTGTGGGAGGAGATGGACCAGGATGAGCGGGTCTTCCTCCTCGGCGAGGATATCGGCGCCTACGGGGGGGCCTTCAAGATCACGCAGGGGTTTCTTGAAAAGTTCGGCGAGCATCGGGTCATCGACACGCCATTGGCCGAATCCGGATTCGTGGGCGCAGCCATCGGGGCCGCCCTCATGGGTATGCGCCCGGTGGTGGAGATGCAGTTTGCCGACTTCATCTCGTGTGCGTTTGACCAGATCGTCAACATGGCCGCCAAGCACCACTACCGTCTGCGGGAACCGGTGCCGATGGTCATCCGCGCTCCGTACGGGGGACGCCTGCACGCGGGCCCGTTCCACTCCCAGTGCCCCGAGGCCTGGTTCATCCACTCCCCCGGCCTGAAGGTGGTCGCGCCCTCCACCCCCTACGACGCCAAGGGGCTCCTCAAGGCGAGTATCCGTGATCCCAACCCGGTGATCTTCTTCGAGCACAAGTATCTCTATCGGCACGCCAAAGGCGAAGTCCCCAACGAAGAGTATGTCCTCCCGCTGGGTCGCGCGGAGGTAAAGCGCGAGGGCACGGACATCACCCTGATCACCTACGGCGCCATGGTGCAGCAGGGACTGGAGGCGGCGGAGCAGATCAGCGGCCAGGGGATTGCGGTCGAGCTGGTTGACCTCCGGACTCTGTACCCGTTGGATACGGAGACAATCCTCACCTCGGTGCACAAGACCGGCAAGGCCCTCATCGTCCACGAGGCACCGCAGGTGTGCGGGATCGGAGCCGAGATCGCCGCCATCATCGCCGAGGAGGCGTTCCGCTCGCTCGACGCGCCGGTGATGCGGCTCACCGCCCCGCACACGCCCGTCCCCTTCAGCGCCCCGCTCGAGGATTTCTACCTTCCCAACGCCGCCAAGATCACCGCCAAGTTGAAGGACCTGGCCTCCTACTAGTTGACCGATGACCGACCACCGACGACCGCGAATCCGTCAATGGTTATTCGTCAATGGTCAATCGTACGGAGCGAAGGCATCCCTATTGACAATTGACGATTGACTATTCACGAGGATTCGTGAACGTTGAACCTTGAACGGAGCAACGAGATGGCCATGGAAGTGGTAATGCCTCAGATGGGCCAGAGTGTCGCCGAGGGGACCGTCATCCAGTGGTTCAAGGCGGAAGGCGACCGGATCGAAAAGGACGAAGCCCTCCTGAGCATCACGACCGATAAGATCGACGTCGAGATCCCCTCGCCG
>DASRUH010000112.1:0-7919 GCA_035655535.1 Methylomirabilis sp. (SeqCode) | reverse complement strand
CCCGGCACGGAGCGCGCCTCGGTTTCCCAGGCCGTCGCTCGCCGAGGGGCCCCGCCGCTCCCGCCGATGTCGCTCGGGACCTGCGGGGGCTGCCCAAGGCAGCACGCCGGGGATGGACGGGGTGCCCGGGCCCCGGCCACCGGGTGGCGCCGGGCAGGGCGCCCAGCCGCCCGAAGGAGCATTTCGCGACCGCTTGATCCATTCCGAATAATGAGCGTGAAGGCTCCGAGGGCGGCTGGGCTGCCGGGCGACAGGACCCGGGGGCCGCGGGGCGGTTCGCGCGGGGGGCCTTTAGAGGAAGACGAGGCCGCGGTCGGTGATGGTGTACGCGGCGATGTCGGAGCTACAGGCGCTCCCCCGGTGCTTGGCGACGCAGAGCCCCCGGCCGACGGCTCCGCCACTCACCTGTCTCCCCATGAGGAGAATGGTGTTCGCCGCAGCCCCGATGTCCCCCTCCTCCACGGTGCGCGCAATCAGGTCGTCGAGCAGGGTCTCCCGGGTCGTGACCACGAGGAGGGTCGTGACCTCGGTGTGGTCGTAGCGGTGCCGCTCGATGAAGTCGCGATGGCGCCAGACCGGGATCAGGATTTCCATCCCGAGAACCTCGCCATCCTGGTGGATGATCTTCCGGTACAGTTCGTCGAAGATGTAGAGCTGCATCGACGCGTAGGCCGCCTGGGTCGGGTCCACGCCGTCCACCACGACCCGCCGGACCCCCGCCGCGAAGTGAAAGTAAAAGAAGGCGAGGACCGTCCTCCACCGCTGGGCGTACGCCGCCAGCCAGTCGCGACGAAACTCTCGCCCCTCGGGCTTGTGGACCTGATACTCCTCGACGCGTCCCCCGTAATCGAATTCGTGGCAGTACCGCATCCGGTCCACGGTCGCGGGCGGCGGAAGCGGGTTCGACTGACCGGGCCGGACCGTGTGATTCCACGGCTGCAGCTCCCAGCCGAACAGACGCTCCGCGTACTCCCGATGCTGCTGGGAGTCTCCCCGGGCCGTCAGATCCAAGATGGCCCCGGGGGCACCCTCGCACCGCTCTCCGTTGAAGGCGAAGGTGAGACCCAGATGGGTCTTCCCGATGCCGGTCGCCCCGTACACCACCGTCAGGGTTCCGGGGAGCAGTCCTCCGCCCAGCATGGCGTCCAGCCGCTCGATCCCGAATTTGACCCGGTTCGACACTTTCGGTGGTTGGTGGTTGGTGATTAGTGGTGGTTGGTGATTAGTGGCTGGTGACTGGTGAATTAAACCTCTTAACCCTTTCACCCTTCAACCCTTCACCCTTCTACCCTTCAACCCTTCAACCCTTTCACCCTTCGACCTGATTTAAGAGCCCATCCCGACCCAATACGACCCGTCGGGCGAGACTTCTTTCTTCCAGATCGGAACGATCTGCTTGAGGCGCTCGATGGCGTACGCGCACGCCTCAAGGGCCTGCTCGCGGTGGGGTGCGGAGACGGCAACGACCACACTGGCCACGCCGATGCCCAACCGGCCTACCCGATGCTGAATCGCGATGCCTTCGACTTCCCACTTCTCCCGGATCTCCTGCTCGATCTGCCGCATCTTCGCAATGGCCATCTCCGGGTAGGCCTCGTACTCGAGGTAGGACACCTGCCTTCCCCGGGAGAACCCCCGCACGGTGCCGACGAAGATCGCCACCGCGCCACAGGTCGGCTTGCTCACTGCCGAGACGGCCCGCTCAATCGAGAGAGAATCCTCAACGATCTCAAACACCACTGCCTCCGCTGACCGGAGGGAGGACCCCCACCTCGTCCCCCTCCTGCACACTCGCGCCTCGCTGTGCGACCTCGCGGTTGACTGCGAACACGAGTGATCCGGCTATCCCCTTGAGTTTCGGATATCGAGCGAAAAAATGCTCCATCACGTCACCGACGGTGCTCCCTTCGCGAACGTCCACGGCCACCTCGCCCTGTCCGACGATCTCCCGAGCAGCCGCGAAGAGCTTTACTTTTACTTTCATGGCGATCATTCGATTGGGAAACCCGATGTGGACTGTTCCTCGAGTGCCCGATACGCTAACATGGGCTGGTATCGCTGTCAATCGCCCCCTGCAAACTTCTTCTTGACCCACCCCTTCAGCATATGCTACGTAACATAGCTAAAGATTTCGACGAACAGGCATCTATAGGTATATACCCTTTATTTACTATAACTTAGCATACGAATATTAAAGTGTTGTATGCGATAATACATAATAACCTTTATCGGGAGGGATCATAATACTCTATCGATTTAACAGAGTGTGGAGAGGGTCAGGGGCGTGACATGGATTAAGGTCTTGGCTCCTTCTCAACGTGAGAGGGGGCAGGCCTTTGCACTCCTGATAGAACAGGTCCTTGAATCGTGGGATCTGTCCCCGGTTCGCACGCGGATCAAGGTCACCGGGGCAGGCCCTCTCCTTGACATTTGGGCGAGGCGACGAAAAGACGCCCTTCCGTATGTGGGGACCTGCCGGGCGTTGTCCCGGGAAGTCGCTCTCGATGAGGTCAAACGGTTCTATCACCGATACCGGCGGGAGCGAAGAAAGACCAAGCGGGTACGCGGGTTTTTCCTCTCCTGCACCCCCTTTAATGTCAGGGTCCTCACCTGGTACCACGCCCTCGAGCACGAGGCCCGGGAAGCCTTTCAGCTCCTCGGCCCGGACACGATCATTGCCCGCCTTGCGGAGCACCGCCTTTTGCTCACCGCAAAAGAGGCGGGGGCCGAGGCGACCGCAGCGTCGGCCCTGCCGCTCGGCCAGCGGTTCCTCGCCCTGTTGAACGGAAACCTCTACTGGGTCCACACCCTGATGGTGAACCGCAGGCCACTCGCCTATTTCGTCCTGGAGGGGTTAGGAGGTCCTGCGCCGCGGTCCATCGTCCAGGCACTCAAGCGGGTTGATCTCACCCTCCGGGACAAGCACCCGCTCGACCTCTCCCTGCGAGAGCGGATCCTCCTCGAGCTGGTCGCACACGCATCACGTTCCGTCGACGAGCTTGCCCAGAGCCTCGGAGAATCGTCTCAGGACACTCTGGCCGTTCTCCAGTGGATTGGCAGGGAAGGGGTGATCGCCGGGGAACGGGTCCCACGGAGGCCGCGGAGGCTCGATCGGTACCGCGTGCAGCGCAACTTCCAGATCTTCCTGCATCTGGCCCGATATTTCCTGCCTGGCCGAGGTCGGTTCCGGTTTCTGGCTTCCCCGTTTGCCGGCGAGATGCTCACGAGTGGCCTGGCCTCCTTCCTCGAGGAACGATTCCGCCTCAAACTTCCCGCGGAAGATCTCGAGGCGGTCGTCAATCTCCTCTCCCTCTCGCCATCGGCCCTGGCCTTTGCGCTCTCGTCGGAGCAGCACTACGTCCTGAGCGACCGCGAAATGAACGTGAAATTCATTCCCGACGGAGACCGCGAACGCCTGCGGGAGGCCGGACGCACGCGTCTCGTCAGCGATCTGACCCTGCGAGCCATCGCCGACGGCCTGGACGAGGAATTTACGATGCTCCTCAAGGCGCGGGAGGTCCGGGCGTATCTCGCGCGGACTCAGATCAAGGCGGCCACGCTCCAGCAACCGCTCTTTTCGCTCCGGGGCCACCACCTCCACACCCTGCCGGGCACCAGGCCGGCGCTCGAGGCGGAACTCAACCTCGAGCTTGGAACGGTCACGCGGCTCATCCAGGAGTACGATCACGCGATCCAGTACCTCAACCAGGCCATCCGGGATCTCAAGGATCCCGCGCGACTCAAGACGGCGTGGAATACCAAGGGTCTCTGCTTCTTCAGCAAACGGCGGTATCAGGAAGCCATCGAGTGCTTCAACGAGGCGATCAAGCTCGATAGCAATCTCAAGCAGGCCTGGTTCAACAAGGCCGTCTGCCTCCGCGAGGTGGGTGACACCCTCGGCGCGCTGCGGTGCGTGCAGCGCTCCCTCGAGCTCGACCCGACGTACAAGGAAGCGAACGATCTGTTCCGCCGACTCCAGGGGTCCTAGCCCGGATTATTCATGAAAACTCCGTTTTCATTCATCACCGCCTGCCGGAAAGCCGTTTGCTCTCCAGCGGGTTTCGACGCGGCGCTACGCGCCTGGCTCAAGGCTAGCCCTGAGCGGAGGCCCGTGTCCGCGCGAGCCGGAGTCGAAGCCCGAAGGGCGCATTATTCACGCTTCGTGATTAATGCGGGCTAGGACAGCGCAGAGACCGATCGCGCCGCCCGCTGCTCTCTCTTCCTCCGAGACGTGGGGACCCCTTCCCTCGATTTCGCTTGCGCAACGGCTGGTGATTCGGCTATCGTGGGGCCGCATGGAGACATGCGCATGGGATCCGAAAAGCTGATCGCGATCGGCGCCGATCACGCCGCCTATCACATGAAGGAAGAGTTGAAGCTCTTCCTCAAGGAGCTCGGCTACGAGTGCCTCGATTTCGGGATCCACTCGGCCGACGCCGCGGATTATCCCGATATCGCCGTACCGGTCGCGCAGGCGGTCGCCACGGGGCAGGCGCCGCGCGGGATCATGCTGTGCGGGACCGGCATCGGCAGCGCAATCGTCGCCAACAAGATCCCCGGCGTGCGCGCCGCCCTGTGCCACGACACGTTTTCCGCGCGGCACGCCCGCGCGCACAATGACGCCAACGTCCTGACGATGGGGGCGCGGGTCCTCGGCATGGGCCTGGCCCGGGAGATCGTCCGGGAATGGCTTGCGGCCGCCTTCGAAGGCGGGCGCCACGCCCGGCGGGTGGGCAAGATCGCGCGGCTCGAGGAAGACCTCTTCACCCCCGAAGCGCGGCGAGGATCACTCTCGCCCCCGAGGGTGAAAGAGGGGAAACAACGGGAACATCAGGAGGGGTAATGGGATGTCACCGACGACCGCCTACGTGCTCATCGAGGCTGCATCGGACAAGGCGAAGAACGCCCTCAAGGCCATCAGCAAGATTCCCGGGGTGAAGATGGCCCACGCCGTCACCGGCCCCTACGATATCATCGCGTTCGTCGAGGCCCCCGATGTCGACGCGCTCGGCCGCGTGGTCCTGTCGAAGATCCGCACGATCGCCGGCGTGACGAAGACGCTCACCTGCGTCTGCATCGAAGTCAAGTAAGAGTGGCTGGTGGCTAGTGACTGGTGGTTGGTGGTCGGATCGTAAAGAATCGTTTCTCACCATTCACTAATCACTATTCACCAATCACTTATCACCACCCCTGGAGAGGTCCAGCGCGAGACGGATCAGGGTCCTCACCGGAATCCCGGTGGCCCCCTTCGGCGTGAAGCCCGTCTCCTTTTCGGCCTGGGCGGTGCCGGCGATGTCCAGGTGGACCCACGGAGTCTCTCCGGCGAAGCGGGCGAGAAATTTGGCTGCGGTGATCGCGCCCCCTTTGCGCCCCCCGATATTTTTGATGTCGGCCACATCGCTCTTGATCTGCTCGTCGTAGTCATCGTCCATAGGCAACTGCCAGATCTTCTCGCCCACCGCCTCGGCCGCAGCCCGCACCCGATCCATCCACCCCTGATCGTTGGTGAAAGCGCCGCTCCGGACGGACCCCAGCGCCACCACACAGGCCCCCGTGAGGGTGGCCGCATCGACCAATCGCTGGCATCCGAGCTTCCGCGCATAGCACAGGGCATCCGCGAGGATCAGGCGGCCCTCCGCGTCGGTGTTCACCACCTCGACCGTCTTGCCATCCATGACCCGGACTACATCCCCGGGCTTCAGCGCGGATCCGGAGGGGAGATTTTCGCACGCCGGGACAATGGCGGTGACGTTGATGGCCGGCTTGAGTTCCGCAACCGCCCCCAGGGCCGCAATAACCGCCGCCCCCCCCGCCATATCCCCTTTCATCTGCTCCATGCCTTCACTGGGCTTGATGGAGATCCCGCCGGAATCGAAGGTGATCCCCTTGCCCACGAGGCCCAACTCTACCTGCTTGCCGCGCCCGCCACGATACGAGAGAACGATCAGGACCGGCGGGCGGCTGCTCCCTTGCGCGACGCCGAGGAAGGCGCCCATCCCGAGGCGCTCCAACGCCCGCCTTTCCAAGATCTGGCAGGTGAGCCGCCCGGCCTTCGCGACCGCCCGCGCCCGGGCGGCCAGGGCCTGCGGCGTCAAGGCATTGGAGGGTTCGTTGACCAGATCCCTGGCGAGGTTCACGGCGCGCGTGATGACCTGGCCGGCGGCGGCGGCGGCGCGTACTTCCGCCATGTGGGACCGGTCCCGGACCAGGAGGGCAAGCTCCTGGATTTGCCGGTGGTCGTCATCGTCCTTTTTCTGCTTGTAGCGGTCGAAGGTATAGAGGCCCAGGAGCGCCCCCTCGGTCACGGCCTGGGCCGCCTCGGGGAACCCGAGACCGCCTGTCCCCGTCCCGTGGAGAATCGTCCCGACGCTCCGGCACCGGTGCCGGCGCAGGAGCCGCAGGGCCTCCCCCGTCACGGAGCGGACCGCATCGGGCCCGCACTTCTCTTGCTTCCCGAGACCGACGACGAGCACCCGGTCCGCCTTGAGCTTGCCCTGCGTGTGCAGGAGCAAGGTCGTCCCCGCCTTTCCCTGAAACTCTCCCTGTGCGATCGCATGAGAGATCAACCCGCCCAGAGCCTGATCGACCGCTCCGGTTGCTCCGCCCGGCTTCGTGACCCCTTCGAAGAGGTTTACGATGAGGGCGTCGCCCCGATAGGCGAGCAGGTCCTGAACACGTACCTCAACGTCCACCGCTTCCCTCCTTTCCCATCCGAACATCTATTTACCATCAGTAATCCCGCGGCGAGGGGGAAGGCCGACCGCGGAGGCCTTGCCCCAAGTTGCCTCCCTTACCTCCTAGCTCCCCATCCTTCCTCGCGGTGAGGGGAGGGTCTGCCGCAGAGGAAGGTCAAACTCGCGCTCCAACGAGACAGTGCACAAACTCGAGACATGTACGCTGACCGACCAAAGTACCTTGCGCCAACAAACCGTCCGATCGCATTCCCAACTCCCATCGCGATGCGGCAGCTTAGCGGACGGGCGACCGACATAAGCTGTTTGACCGACGATGCGGCAGGGCCTCCCCGAGCCGCTCCTCCGTGACTCTGAGCTCTCCACCCTTCCTCGCGGCGAGGGGGAAGGCCGACCGCGGAGGAAGGCAAAACCCGCGCTCCAATCGAACAACATGCGGGCCCGAGACACGTACGATCCTCGGCCGAGGTACGTTGCGCCGTCGAATCTTCTCGCCGCAAGACCGACCTTCGACCCGATGCGTAACAGTCCCGAGGCGCAACCCGCTCAAGCTGTTTTGCCAACGACGCGGAGGTCTTTCTCCGAGCCGCCCTCCGTCAGTCCGTCACCTACCCTGCGGCGAGGGGGAAGGTCGACCTCGGAGGCTTTTCCCCGAGCCGCTCCTCCGGCATCGCGCATCCCAAAAAAATCGGGCGGCCCTCCCGGGCCACCCGGAACGGGATCACCGCCCTGCCGCCTCAATAATAGGACGAGGCGATCATCTCCTCGACCCGGGCATCCTTGGACTGAAACGGGTCCTTGCAGAGGATGGTCCGCTGGTACCGGTCGTTCAGCTTGAGATAGCTCCAGCCGACGTCGTAGGACTTATTCCGCTCCATCGCGTACTTGATGAAATCGCTGCGCACTTTGGCGCGCGTCGTCTGGGGCGGCTCCACCATCGCGCCGTCGATCTGCCCATCCGTGCAGAGCCGCTCGATCATTTCCCCCCGACCCATAAGATAGTAGAGCCCCCGGCTCCGCTTGATGTCGTGGTACTGCAGGTCCAGCATCGAGATCCGCTGGTCCTCGAAGCCGACTTTCCGCCGTTCCATGTACGACCGGATGAGCTCCATCTTGATCACCCAGTCGAGGTGGCGCTGGAGCTGCCACGGGTCCTCCGCCAGCTTGTCGAGGACCCACGTCCACTTCTCGAGGATGTCGAGCACCTGGGGGGCGGCCTCCCGTCCC
>DASRUH010000111.1:0-2800 GCA_035655535.1 Methylomirabilis sp. (SeqCode) | reverse complement strand
GTTTTTCGATCAGGACTTCGAGAGACGGGGGATACTCCCCGTGGTCGGCGTAGTGCTGGTCAATCACGTCCCGCATGACAAACAGGTTCTCCTTGAGCGCGGCCTCCCGCGCCCGCTGGACCGAGGTGGTGAAACTGGGCTGGGCGAGCGTGACGAGGATCCCTATGATCACCAGCACGATCATGATTTCGATAAACGTAAAGCCTTTCTCGTTCAACGTACGATGTGCAACGTGCAACGTGCAGCGCGTCGCACTCTTGTCTCCGTTGGAACGTTGAACGTTGAACGTTGAACGGAATTTACCAAGAATCATACCGGCTGCCGTCCACGGCGGTCGCCCTGCTGGCCGAGCGCACATCATACACGTCCCGACCATCGCTCAGGGTCGAATCAAGACTGTCGGAGTATGACCGCGGGACCCAGCGGCCCTCCGTGGTCATCGGGTCCTTCGGGATCCGGCGCAGGATCTTCGTCTCGACCATTTCCTCCAACGTCAGCGGATAGCCGGACCGGTCGGCGCTGATCCGCGTCTTGAAGGCCTCCCTGGCGTCCCGCGCGTTCTGCTTGGCCTTGTCGTACTCCGTCTTGAAGCGGTCGATGCCCTCCCGGATCTGGCGGAGGGTGCGGTGCAGCTCGACCTCCCTGGTGCGCTTGGTCGTCACCTCGGCGAGGGGCATGGCGACCGAGGCCAGCACGCCGAGGACCGCGATGCTGATCATGATCTCGACCAGCGTGAAGCCTCGACTCGGGTGCGGTGTCTTGTGACGGATGGCAGTCATCGCGCGAGTGTCACACGCCATCACTGTTCGCCCATCCCCGGGCCGGGGCGCACCGGCGGGGCAACGGGGGGCGGTGGAGCCACGGGGGTCACCGGAAGCGCAGGCACCGAGACCGGCGTGATCGGCCCGGCCTCGAAGCTCTGGCCGGTCCCGGCCCAGAACGTGGCGGCGCCCGGTGCGGGCGGCTGCACCCGCGTTACGATGCGCGGGGTGATGGAGAGGATGATGTCGCGCCGGACCTTTTCCTCCCGCTCCGACCGAAAGAGACGCCCGATGATCGGGAGATCGCCGAGGAAGGGGGAGCGCTGGACGGTCTTGCGCGCCTCATCCTGGATCAAGCCGCCCAGGAGCCGGCTCTCACCGTCCTTGACCTTGATGAAGGTGCTCAGGGTGCGGGTATTGACGCTCGGCAGCAGGTCGCCCCCGACCAGCTCTCCGATGCTCGAGATCTCGAAGTTCAGCTCGACGGTGACTTCGTCGTCGAGGTGGATGACGGGCGTGAAGGTGAGTTTCAGGCCGATATCGCGATACTCCGTCCGGGTCTCGGTGGTGGTGACTGCTCCCGTTCCCCCTGGTGAGGTCCCGGGCTGCGGGATGACGCCCGGGGCCGAGGTCAGCTGTGAAATCTGAAACGGCCGGCGCTCGCCGATCAGGATGCTCCCTTTTTGACGATCGATGACCCGGAGGGTGGGATTGGCGAGTATCTTGGCCTCGGTGTCGGTCTTGATGAGATTCAACAGCACGGTCGGGTTGGTGAAGAGCAGATCCGCCTTGAGCTTCGCCCCACCCAGGGCCTCGGCCGTCACGGACCCGGCGGACAGGGGTGAGCCGGTGGGAAACGTGAAGAAGGCGGCCTGGTACTGGTCGGTGAAGAAGATCCCCAGGTCCCGGAGCTTGGTCCGGTCCACCTCGAGGATCTCCAGGTCGATCTCCACCTCTCCGCCGCCCCGGTCGTTGAGCTGCAGGAGGCGTTCGGCCAGCGCGATCTTCTCGGGGGTGTCCCGGACGACGACGGCGTTCAGCTTCTCGTGAACGAAAATCTGGCGACTGTTGAGGATAGTCCGCAGTAAATTGACAGCCACCTTCGCATCCGCGTTGCTGAGGTAAAAGGTCCGCACGTGAAGGTCGTCGTACTGCTGGTGCTTGGCCGGAGTGTCCGGGATCACGATGAGAGAGTTATCGCTCACCTGCTTGGCGAAGAGACGGTTGGTGCTCAGGATCAGCCCAAAGGCCTGCCGCAGCGACAGGTCCTTGACGTAGCTGGTGACCTTCTGCGCCCGCACCCCCTCGTCCAGCAGAATGTTGATGTTGGCAATCTTCGCAATGATCTCCAGGACCTCCTTGATGTCCGTCTCCTTGAACCGCAGGGTAACGGGCTTGGTCGACAGCAGGCTCATTGCGCGTTCTGCCGCCGCCGCTTCGGTTGCCCGGGCCTGGACATCCAGGGCCGCTTTGATCCGCTCCGTCACTTCCCGGTGGAGCTCCTGGATGGCGAGGTTTTCGGGGTCGAGGCCCCTGGCCTCTTCGATCAGATGGGCCGCTGCGCGCACCTCGCCTCTGTCGAGGAGCGCCTTCCCCTTGGCCAACAGCTCCTGCGCCCGGCGCTTGGCCATTACCCGATCCACGCCCTGGCGCGCCCGGGTCTCCTCGGTGTTATACGACAGCGCTTGCCGGTACTCGACCAGCGCGGCGTCCAGTCGGCCGCCCTCCTCGAGATCGGTCCCCCGCTGGGCGTGCAGCACGGCGGCGCCGCGCAACGCCTGGACGAGCTTGATGCGGGGCTCGACGGACCGCGGCGCTTCGCTCAACCGCTCCATGTAGAATCGCACCGCCTCGTCGTAGTTGCCGGCGTCCATCAGCTCCTCGCCGCTCGTCAGGGACGTCGTGCCGGCACAGCCGGCCAGGAGCAGGAGCGCGCCCGGCGCCAGGACCCACCGTGCTGTTCGACGCCTCTTCATGGTTGTTTTCCTCTCGGCGGTTCCGGGCCCGGCGGGGCGGCGCCTAGCCCCAGCGTGATCTCC
>DASRUH010000110.1:0-10746 GCA_035655535.1 Methylomirabilis sp. (SeqCode) | reverse complement strand
CGATCACGGGCAGCTTCCGGCCCACCAGCGGGAGGATGACGTGCTTGCCGACAGCCTTCGCATAGCGGGGGTCCTCCGGGTGCACGGCGACGGCCGTATCCGCCAGCATCGTCTCGGGCCGCGTCGTCGCCACCACCAATCCCTGTGCGGGATCCGCCGCGAAGGGATACCGGATGTGCCACAGGGTGCCGTCGATCTCTTCGTGCACGACCTCGATATCGGCCAACGCGGTCTCGCACCGGGGACACCAGTTCACGAGCCGCTCCGCCCGATAGAGCAACCCGTCCTCCCAGAGGCGGACGAAGGCCTCCAACACCGCCCGCTGCCGCGGCTCGTCCATCGTGAAGGCTTCGCGGGTCCAGTCGCAGGAGGCTCCCAGCTTCTTGAGCTGGCCGATGATGGTCCGCCCCGACTCCTCCCGCCAGCGCCAGACCCGCTCGATGAACGCCTCGCGTCCTATCTGCTGGCGGCTGCGGCCGTCGGCCAGGAGCTGGCGCTCCACGACGTTCTGGGTGGCAATGCCCGCATGGTCGGTCCCGGGGATCCAGAGGGCGTTGTCGCCCGCCATCCGGCGCCACCGGATCAGGACGTCCTGGAGGGTGTTGTTGAGGGCGTGCCCCATGTGAAGAGAGCCCGTCACGTTCGGCGGGGGGATGACGATGGTGTACGGAGGCCGCGGCGAGTCAGGGCCGGCGCCAAAGAAGCCCTCCCGGTCCCAGACGCCATACCAGCGGGGTTCCACGTCGCGAGGGTCGTAGCCGTGGCCACTCCGCTCGGTCACGTCCGCCTCCAAAGAAAAAACGGGGTGTGAGGGCATCTCCCCCGCACCCCGGAATGGCACCCCTGCTTTACTGCTTGCCTTCCACCAGCTCGCGGATCCGCCGGATCTCCTGGGTGATCAACTGCTCGGCCAGGTCGGGAACGACCTCCCAGAGGAGCCGATCGACCCGCTCGAGGAGCTCTGACCGGAGTTCCCGAACCATGTGGGTGGCGACGCGCTCCGCCACCTCGTGGGCGAGGGTCTGGACCAATTCGGGGGGAACCGCCAGGGTCTGAGACCCGCCGAGAGCAGTCGGCTGAGCGTCGCGGGCCGCCTGAGACGCAGCCGGCGGAGGCGCCGGCCTCGGCTGTGACCGGGGGCGCGACGTCGGTACGTCGAGGCCGACGGCGGCAGCCATATCCTCGATGCCAAGGTCGCCGACCTTACGGGTCGGCGCTGCCTCCACCTCCTTACGGAGCGGCGGACCGAGGGGAAGCTCCGTCGTGTCCTCGGACAGATCGTAGGTCGGGATGGACTCGAGCAGCGGCCCCGGGGCTGCCTGCACCGCGGAGCGGTCCATCAGTTCGGCGGGGAGGCGAATCCCCTCCCCCATCCCCGGCGACTCCAGGACAAGGGCATCGTCGTCTTCCGGGGGTCTCGCCGCGGCCGCCGCTTCCACTTCCTGCGGGCCGGGAGCGAGGAGGAGCTGCTTCACCTTCCCGATGAGAGTCTGGGAGTCAAAGGGTTTGGTCACCACGTCGGTGATCCCGATCCGGCGCATGTCGGCCGCGTCAACGGGCTGGGAGGCCCCCGCCATCAGGATGATCGGAACATCCTTGAGCTTCGAATCCTTGCGCAGCGCCACACAGAGGTCCTTGCCTGACCGGTCCGGCATCGTGTGGTCGATGAGCATGAGGTCCGGCCGCTGCTCTTTGACCTTGCGCAGCGCTTCATCGGCGCTCCGCGCCTTCACGAGCTCCACGCCGACCCGACCCAGGGTCAGTTCCACGACCTTTTGAATCGTCGCACTGTCGTCGGCGACGAGGACCCGGGCTTTCATGGGGCGCTCCTTCCCGTTTCGTCCCGGAATCTACGGTGCATCGCTGAAACCCCTGCAAGCCGCGTTCCAACTAACGAATTTGATTGACGACACGCTACCGTCCCCTCCCCGTCTTGTCAAGGCCTTTTTGGCAGTGTGCCCCCGGCGGGGGCCTCTTTCGCCGGTTCCAAACCAAAATTCAGTTGACTTTTCCCCCTCCTCTGGCTACTTTTCTCGGCACACGTCGTCCGATTTCGAGTCACGTGCCCGCCAGCCCGGCGGGCCAGGGAAGCGCAGCCATGACGCCCTTCGCCTTTTTCAACAACCAGTTCGTGCCGCTCGATCAGGCGAAGATCAGCATCCGCACCAACGCGCTGCACTACGGGACCGGAGTCTTCGAAGGGATCCGGGCGTACTGGAACGCCGCCCGGAAGCAGCTCTTTGTCTTCAAGCTCCCCGAGCACTACGAGCGGTTGCTGCGCAACTGCCGCGTCCTCCGGTTGGAGATCGGCAAGGACGTGAAGGAGCTGTGCGACATCACGTTGGAGCTCCTCCGCAGGAATCAGCATCGCGAAGACACGTACGTCCGCCCCCTGGCGTATATCAGCTCGGAAGGCTTGGGGCCCAAGCTCATCGGGTACGAAACCGGGTTCGCCATTTACACGCTGCCGCTCGGGGATTACCTCGATACCTCGACCGGGATCAAGGTCGGCTTCAGCTCGTGGCGGCGCATCAGCGACAACACGATCCCCGCCCGCTGCAAGGTGACGGGCGGGTACGTCAACTCCGCGCTGGCGAAGACGGAGGCGGTGCAGCAGGGATTCGACGAAGCGATCTTCCTGACCCAGGACGGCTCGATCTCTGAAGGCTCGGCCGAGAACATCTTCCTCGTGCGGGGGGGCAAGCTGATCACGCCGGATGTCTCGAGCGACATCCTGGAGGGGGTCACCCGCCAGGTTTTGATGGGACTGTGTCGGGAGGAGCTGGGCCTCGACGTGATCGAGCGCCGGGTGGGACGGTCAGAGCTGTATCTCTGTGACGAGGCGTTCCTCTGCGGGACCGGGGCCCAAGTCTCCCCCATCATCGAAGTGGACCGACGCCCCTTGAGCAATGGCACGATCGGCCCCGTGACGGCCAAGGTCCAGCAGCTGTACTTTCAGGTCGTCAAGGGCGAGCACCAAAAGTACCTGCACTGGTGCACGCCCGTGTACTAGTGCAACGTTCAACGTTCAGAGGTTCAAGGTTCAACGCACACGCCTGACAAAAAACTCAAAGACTCGCACCGGGTCTCATTCCAGCGCTGCGGGTTACTTCTGTGCGGAGAGCCAGCCGGCCCAGAAAATCACGAAAACGCCGGCCCAGAAGATGATGCCCCCCAGGGTGGAATCGAGGGGGATCAGGACCGTCCCGGCGACGAATGCCCCGTAGCCGATGAGAAGGGAAAGCACCGTCGCCCGCGCGCGCTGCCGGTCCGGAGAGAGCTCAGCCTTCGCCACGGCCCACGATCCCACGTTCGGTCATCCGCCACGGATCGAGCACCCGGTCAATCTCCTCCGCGGGCAGGACCCGGTGCTCCCGCGCGACCTGCCGCACCGTCTTGCCCGTTTCGTAACTCTCCTTGGCGATCTTCGCCGCGGCATCATACCCGATGACCGGCGCCAGCGCCGTGCACATTGCGAGAGACAGTTCGATCAACGCGGCGCAGCGCGCCTCATCAGCGCGGATGCCCGCGAGGCACCGGTCGGCGAAAATGCGTGATGCGCTCGCAAGCAGCGCGATGGACTGCAAGAGATTGTCCGCCATCACCGGCAGCATCAGGTTGAGCTCGAAGTAGCCCCCCTGACCGCCGATGGTGATGCAGGCATCGTTACCGATCACCTGCGCCGCCACCTGAATGACCGCCTCGGGAATGACCGGATTGACCTTGCCCGGCATGATGGAGGAGCCGGGCTGGATCGCCGGCAGGAGGAGCTCCCCGATGCCGCACCGGGGGCCCGACCCGAGCCACCGGACGTCATTGGCGATCTTCATCAGGCTCACCGCGATGGTCTTGAGGACCCCGCTCGTCTCCACAAGGGCGTCCTGGCTCCCCTGCGCCTCGAAATGATTCTTCGCCTCGGTGAACGGGAGTCGGGTCATCTCGGCGAGGAGCCGGATCACCCGTGCGGGAAACTCCGGATGGGTGTTGATCCCGGTCCCCACGGCCGTCCCCCCCAGGGCCAGCTCCTGCAGCGACGGGCGCGCCCGGTCGATCCGCGCCAGCCCCAGCTCCACCTGCCTGGCATACCCGGAAAACTCCTGCCCCAACCGGATCGGGGTCGCATCCTGCAGGTGGGTGCGCCCGATCTTCACCACACGGTCGAACTCCTGCGCCTTGGCGAGGAGGACCTGGTGCAGCTTCCGCAGGGCGGGGACGAGGTCCCGCTCGATCTCCTGCAGGGCCGCCAGGTGGATCGCGGTGGGGATCACGTCGTTCGAGGATTGCCCGAGGTTGACGTGATCGTTGGGATGGGCGGGGCGCTTGCTGCCGATTCGCCCGCCCAGGAGCTCGATGGCCCGGTTGGCGATCACTTCGTTGGCATTCATGTTGGTCGAGGTACCGGACCCGGTCTGGAAGATGTCGAGGACGAACTCGCCGTCCCACTTCCCTTCGACCACCTCCCGGGCGGCCTGGATGATCGCCTCGGCCACCGTCCGCTCCAGGAGGCCGAGCTCGAGGTTCACCCGGGCGGCGCAGAGCTTGATCATCCCCAGGGCGCGAATGAAGCTCGGCGGAAACCGGAGCCCGCTCACGGGAAAGTTCTCGACCGCCCGCTGCGTCTGGGCCCCGTAGTACGCCCGGGCAGGGACCCGCACGTCCCCCATCGAGTCCTGTTCGATGCGATGCTCGTCTCCGCCCATGACCCCTCCCCTTCCCTCGGCGAACCGCGTTCACAGGGCTCGGTTACTTCGAGGCCCCCACCGGCCTGCCTGCCGGGACCTTCTGCTCTTCGGCGATGGAACCCCGCTTGGAAAACGCGACGGAAAACCCCAGGATGGCCAGGCAGACCAGGAAGATGACGAAGCGGGTCATGGGGGAGATGTCCTGGATCGCCAGTGGGGCAATCAGGATCGCCACCAGATTCATCACCTTGATCATCGGATTGATGGCCGGACCCGCGGTGTCTTTGAAGGGATCGCCCACGGTGTCGCCGATGACCGCCGCCTTGTGAAACTCGGTTCCCTTCCCGCCGAAGAGTCCATCCTCGATCTTTTTCTTCGCGTTGTCCCAGGCCCCCCCGGTGTTGGACAGGAAGACGGCCATGAGCTGCCCGGTCAGGATCGCCCCCGCCAGGAAGCCCCCGAGGGCCGCGGCGCCAAAGGCAAACGCCACCAGAATCGGCGAGAAGATGGAGAGGATCGCGGGCCCGAGGAGCTCACGCTGGGCGGCAGCCGTCACGATGGCCACGCATCGCCCGTAATCCGGCTTCTCCTTGTATTCCATGATGCCGGGCTTCTCGCGGAACTGTCGTCGCACCTCTTCTACCAGGAGGAAGGCCGCACGGCTCACCGCCTGGATCGCGAAGGACGAGAAGAGAAACGGGACCGCCCCGCCGATCAGAAACCCGATGAAAACCTCGGGGAGGTTCACCTGGATCCCCACCTCATAGAGGCGGGCCTCGTCGATGAACGACCGGAAGAGGGAGACAGCGGCGATGACCGCCGTCGCGATGGCGAGCCCCTTGGTCAAAGCCTTCGTGGTGTTCCCCACCGCATCCAGCTTGGCCACGATCCGGTGCGCCTCGATCCCCGAGGGGGTCTTGGGGTTGTCCTTCAAGGCGCCGGACATCTCAAAGATGCCGCTGGCGTTGTCCGAGATCGGGCCGAAGGTATCCTCGGCCAGGACGAAGCCGGTGGTGGCCAAAAGCCCCAGGCCGGCCAGGGCGATGCCGTAGGCGGACAGGGAAACGCTCCCGCCGAAGATGCTGTACGAGCCGTAGATCGTCGCGGCAATGGCCAGGACGGCCCAGACGCTGGATTCCAGGCCCGCGGCGAAGCCGGAAAGGATCAACGTTGCGGGACCGGTCTTGCTGGCGTGGGCGATCTCCGTCACCGGCTTTTTGTCGGTGGCGGTGAAATATTCTGTCAGCCACTGGATCGCCAGCGCCAGCGCGATCCCCATGGTATTGGCCACCGAGACCCGCAGCCAGAACGGGAAGCCGTCCGAGTGGTACTTCGCAGCGGTGATGTCGCCCAGATACCACTTGCTGACGATGAAGAACCCGATGATGGAGGTGAGAGCCGCCACCCAGAAACCGAAGTTGATCGGCTTCATGGGGTTCATGTCCGGGTCGTCCTTCCCCCTGACCGCCCAGGTGCCGACGATGGAGCCGAAAACCCCCACGGCCCGGATGAGCAGCGGATAGATGACCAGGGCGAGCGTCACCTTCAGGGCGGTGGCCTCGCCGCCGAAGGCCTGGACGAAGTCCTTGTCCAGCATGGCCCCGGCCCCGAGGATGATGGCCGCCACGAGGGTCACCTCGTACGATTCAAAGACGTCCGCCGCCATCCCGGCGCAGTCCCCCACGTTGTCCCCGACGTTGTCGGCGATGGTGGCCGCATTGCGGGGATCGTCCTCCGGGATCCCCTTCTCCACCTTCCCCACGAGGTCGGCCCCCACATCGGCCGCCTTAGTGAAAATGCCGCCCCCCATGCGCATGAAGAGGGCGGCGAGCGACCCCCCGAAGCCGAACCCGATCAGGATCTTCATGGCATTTTCCCTGAACAACAGGAAGATGATGGTGGCGCCCAGGAGGCCGAGCCCGACGGTGAACATCCCCGACACGGTGCCGGCCCGGAAGGCGATCTCGAGCGACGTCTTGAAGCTCTTGAGCGCCGCGGCCGCCGTCCGGACGTTTCCCTTCACCGCCAGCCACATGCCCACGTAGCCGGCGCCGTACGAGGCGAAGACCCCCATGAAAAAGGCCAGGGACACGCCGAGCGGCAGCTCCATCCCCTCGTAGATGCCTCGGTACATGAAGAAGAGGGCGATGGTGATGGCGATGACAAACCAGATCATGGTCTTGACCTGGCGCCTGAGGTACGCGAAGGCGCCCTCCTCGATGGCGGCTGCAACCTCGACCATCGCCGGCGATCCCGGATCTTCCCGCAGGACGCGGACCGCCAGATACAGACCGTACCCGAGGGCGATGAAGGAGGACAGGAGGACCAGCCAGAGAATCAGGGTTTCCCTCGGTCCGAATGGGGGGAGGACAATGCTGGCTTCGCTCATCCGCGTCCACTCCTCTGCTGAAGGTCGGTAAAAGAGTGCATGAGTGCGGCATCCCGTTGCGGGCGGGGAGAGTGTACCAGGAGGCCCAGGCGATTGCAACACCCGAAGCGTCGACGGGACTCGGGGGTCCCGCCGAGGAGGCGCGGGGTCCGTGTGCACCTTCCCGTTCCCGCGCGGGTGGGACAGACCGCCGAGGATCCCCTCCGGGTCTGTTGCGCACCCGGTGGGCTGACACTCATCCTGTCGGTTGTGGCGTTGGGATGCGGACGTGAGTGCGGGAGAGGCCGCTTACCAGATCTTGGACGGGACCTCTTGCCGTCCCTTGACCAAGATATCGACCAGGGCCAGGTCGAAGTAATTGGCCTCCCGGGCGACCGCAGCGTCGACGTGCTTTTCGTAGTACCGACGGGCGACGTCGATATCCTCGGCGAGCAGATCAAAGAGGGTGTCGTTCCTGATCCCCTCGTCAATCTTGGCCTGATTGTACAGGATAATATCCGCTACGATCAGCCGTGCCAGCCGTTTCGCCCGCTCGTGAGGATCTGTCGAGACTGCCATGTGTGCTCCTCTTATCCCTTTCTCCCGTGATCCCTGTGACCCTTCGACCCTTCGTGTGGCTCCCGATGCTCGAAGAGGTGCAACTGTCGTGCCTGCTGCCCCGGGAATTCGACGGGATACTGGCCGGTCCAGCAGGCCGCGCAGTACCCGTCGTCCTTGCCCACCGCCGCGACGAGACCCGCCAGGCTCAGATACGCCAGCGAATCGGCCCCGATGTACCGGCGGATCTCGTCCACCGAGTGCGACGAGGCGATGAGCTCCCGGCGGGTCGGAGTATCGATCCCGTAGTAGCAGGGCCAGGCGGTTGGCGGGGAGCTGATCCGCATGTGGACCTCCCGGGCCCCAGCGGAGCGGAGCATGAAGACGATCTTCCGGCTGGTCGTCCCGCGGACGATGGAGTCGTCCACCACCACGACCCGCTTCCCTTCGAGCACCTCCTGTACGGCGTTCAGCTTCACCTTCACCCCGAAGTGCCGGATGGAGCGCTGCGGCTCGATGAACGTTCGCCCCACGTAATGGTTACGGACCATCCCCTGCTCGTACAACAGACCCGATTCCTGCGCGAACCCGAGCGCGGCGTAAATCCCGGAGTCGGGGACGGGAATGACGATGTCCGCGTCGGCAGGGGCCTCCTGCGCCAGGCGGCGCCCCAGCTCCTTCCGGACGCGGGAGACGTGCTGGCCGTAGACGAGGCTGTCGGGGCGGGCGAAGTAGACGTGCTCGAAGATACACATGGCGGGGGTCACCGCCGGGAGGGGGAAGTAGGAATGCAGCTTTCGGTGATCGATCAGGAGAAACTCGCCCGGCTCCACATCGCGGACGAAGGTCGCCCCGATCAGGTCGAAGGCGCACGATTCCGACGCCAGGACATACCCTTCCTTGAGCTGACCGAGCGAGAGGGGACGAAAGCCCCGCGGATCGCGGATGCCGAGGAGCTGGTGTTCGTTCATCAGGACCAGCGAGTACGCCCCGTGCAGGTCCGCCAGCGCCTCGGCGGCCGCATCCACGAGCGTCGCCGCCTGCGACCGCGCCACGAGATGCAGGATCACCTCGGTGTCGGAGGTCGAGCTGAAGACGGACCCCTGCGCCTCGAGCTGCGCCCGCACCTTCATGGCGTTGACGAGATTGCCGTTGTGGCCGAGCGCCAGGGCACCCCGGTGGGTCCCGGCGAGGAAGGGCTGCGCGTTCTTGAGCTGGCTGGAGCCCGTCGTGGAATAGCGGACGTGGCCGATGGCGAGATCGCCCGGCAGCCGTCGCAACCGCGCCTCGGTAAAGACGTCGGCCACGAGACCCATCGCCTTCTCCAGATGGATCACCTTCCCGTCGGAACAGGCGATGCCGGCCGATTCCTGGCCTCGATGCTGCAGTGCGTAGAGGCCCAGATAGGTGAGATTGGCGGCCTCGGGCTGCCCGGAGATGCCAAAGATCCCGCACTCGTCCCGGAACTTGTCAGGCTGCTCGCTCATAGTCTCATGATATCCGACGACTCCCGGGCTGGCAAGAGGCAACACCGCCGCCTCCGCTCAGAGCGCCCGCTTGATCCCGTGCAGTGCCTGGCGCGTGCGGTGCTGATTCTCCACGAGGGCAAAGCGCACGTATTCGTCTCCCGGCGGCCCGAACCCGATCCCGGGGGAGACGGCGACCTTGGCCTTTTCCAGGAGAAACTTCGTGAACTCGAGCGACCCCATGGCCCGATAGGCGTCGGGGATCTTAGCCCACACGAACATCGTCCCGAGCGGCTTCTCGCACGGCCACCCGATCCGGTTCAGCCCGTCGACCAGGACATCCCGGCGCCCTTGATACGTCCCCACGATCTCCTGCACGCACTCCTGCGGGCCGTTGAGGGCGATGATGGACGCGATCTGGATCGGCTGGAAGTGCCCGTAATCGAGATAGCTCTTGATCTGGGCCAGGGCGGCGATGATCTTCCGGTTCCCGACGGCAAAGCCGACCCGCCATCCCGGCATGTTGTAACTCTTCGAGAGGCTGAAGAACTCGACCCCGACCTCCCGCGCTCCCGGCACTTCCAGAAAGCTCGGCGCCCGGTAGCCGTCAAAGGTGAGGTCGGCATAGGCGAAGTCGTGGACGACGATCAACCGGTGGTCCTTCGCGAAGTCGACTATCTTCTCGAAGAAGGCGCGATCCACCACCTGAGTCGTGGGGTTGTGGGGGAAGCTCACGATGAGGAGCTTGGGCGGCGGCCAACAGCCCCGGTACGCCTCCATGAGCTTTTCGAAGAAATCGATGCCGGGACCGAGAGGGACATTCCGCACATCGCCGCCCGCGATGACTACGCAGTACGTGTGAATGGGATACGTCGGGCTGGGCACCAACGCGACGTCCCCCCGGTCCACGATTGCCAGCGCGAGGTGCGAGATCCCCTCCTTCACGCCGATGGTGGCGATGGCTTCGGTCTCCGGATCGACCTCGACGCCGTAGCGGCGATGGTACCACCCGGCGATGGCGGCGCGGAGCCGCGTAATGCCCCGCGATGCCGAGTACCGGTGATTCTTGGGGTTCCGGGCCGCCTCGCAGAGCTTGTCGACGATATGCTGCGGAGTCGGCTCATCCGGGTTCCCCATGCCGAAGTCGATGACGTCCTCCCCCCGCGCCCGCGCCTTGCTCTTCAGCTCGTTGACGACGCTGAAGACATAGGGGGGCAGCCGTTTCATCCGCGTGAACTCTTCCATCGTCCCCCCCCTCGTAAGATTGTTCACAGTTCACGGTTGACAGTTCACGGACGTGGGTCCCGGATTTTACCGTGAACCATGAACTATGAACCGTGAACCAGGCCTACATGCGCTCGGGCGCCGCCACGCCCAAGAGGCTCAGGGCGTTCGCCAACACCGTCCGGATCGCCGACACCAGCGCAAGACGCGCCCGGCTCAGCGGCCCGTCCTGCGTGAGAATGCGATACTGATTGTAGTAACTATGCAACTCTTTTGCCAACGTCTGCAAGTAGGTCGGGAGCCGGTGGGGCTCGTACGTAAAGGCCGCGGTCTCCACCACTTCCGGGTACAGGGCGAGCTGCTTCAATAGGGTAACCTCTTCGGGCTGCTCCAACCGAGTCACGGGACCATCGAGATACGGGCCGGCAACCCCGGCCTTTTCGGCCTC
>DASRUH010000109.1:0-4765 GCA_035655535.1 Methylomirabilis sp. (SeqCode) | reverse complement strand
CATGCCGGCTGCCGGGTGATCGACCTGAGCGCGGACTTTCGTCTCCACGACCCGGGCGTCTACGAACGGTGGTATCGGGCCGCCCATCCGGTCCCACGCCTGCTCCAGGAGGCGGTGTATGGCCTGCCGGAGCTGTACCGGGAATCGATCCGGCGCACGCGCCTCGTGGCCGTGCCCGGCTGTTATCCCACGGGGGCGCTCCTCGGCCTTGCGCCGCTCGTCCGCGAGCGACGGATTGCCCTCGACTCCGTCATCGTGGACGCCGCGTCCGGGATCTCCGGGGCCGGCCGCAAGCTCGAGTTGGGCCTACACTTCTCCGAGGCGAACGAGAACTTCAAGGCCTACGGTGTCGCCTCGCACCGCCACATGCCCGAGATCGAGCAAGAGTTGTCCCGCCTGGCGGGACAGGAGATCGTCGTCACCTTCACGCCCCATCTCGTTCCGATGACGCGCGGAATCCTGTCCACGATTTACGCGACCCTGACCTCCCCGATGGCGGTCGAGGCAGTGCACGCCCTCTTCCAGCGCGCGTATAAGGGAGAACCTTTCGTGCGCGTTCTGTCTCCCGGGAGTCTACCCGAGACCAAGCACGTCTGGGGATCAAACTTTTGCGACATCGGATGTGCCGTGGACGCGCGGACGGGCCGAGTCATCCTCATCACGGCAATTGACAACCTGGTCAAGGGGGCGGCAGGCCAGGCGATTCAGGCGATGAACCTCATGGTCGGCCTCGACGAGACCCTCGGGCTCACTGCTCCCCCCCTCTTCCCCTAGTGATTGGTGGCTGGTGATAGGTGATTGGTGGGGGCATGGATGATGGGCAGTGTCCTGTCGGAAGAGTTGTCTGACAATCACCAACCACTAGTCACTAACCACCAACCATGTAGGAACCCGGAACCATGAACCCTGAACAGTTTGAGGAATTGCAGGGCGGCATCACGGTCGTCCGTGGGGTACGCGCCGCAGGGGTCCACTGCGGGATCAAGAAGGCGGATCCCGACCTGGCCGTGATCCACACGGTGGAGCCGAGCCCCGTGGCCGGTGTCTTTACGACCAACCGGGTCAGGGCGGCGCCGGTTCTCCTGTGCCAGCGCCGGTTGGAGCGGGGGAGCCGCCTCTGCGCCGTCGTGATCAACAGCGGCAATGCCAATGCCTGCACCGGCGCGCAGGGACTCACGGATGCCGAGACGATGGCCACACTCACCGCCAGCGCGCTCGGGTGCCATGCGGAGGAGACGTTTGTCTGCTCCACGGGGGTGATCGGCGTGCGCCTGCCGATGGATCGGGTGGCATGGGGCATCCGCGAGGCAGCGGCTCGGCTGCGCGAGGACGGGGGGCCCGAAGCCGCCCAGGCGATCCTGACGACCGACACGGTCTCCAAGGAAGTGGCGGTCGGGGTGGAGGTGGCCGGGCGTCGCATCCACGTCGGCGGCATGGCGAAGGGGGCGGGAATGATCGCCCCCCGGATGGCCACCATGCTGGCCTTCGTCGCGACCGACGCGGTCGTCGCGGCCTCCGACCTTCAGGGGCTGCTCGCGGAAGCGGTCGATCGCTCTTTCAATTGTATTACGGTGGACGGCGACACGAGCACGAACGACACCGTGCTCTGCTTCGCGACCGGCAGGGCCGGTGGGGACCGCTTGACCCCCCGGGCCCCGGGATGGCCGGCCCTTCGGGCCGCCGTGTTCCACGTGACCGAGACTCTGGCCAAGAAGATCGTGGCCGACGGCGAGGGGGCAACCAAGTGCGTGGCGGTTCAGGTCATCGGGGCCTCCTCGTCGGAGGCGGCGCGCCGCATCGCTTTCCGCGTCGCGAATTCGCCGCTCGTCAAGACGACGTTTTTCGCTCAGGACTGCAATTGGGGACGGATCATGGCGGCGGTCGGGTCCGCCGGCGAGGAGGTCAACCCCGACCGGATCGATATCCGCGTGGGGGACGTGCCCGTCGTCTCCAGCGGGGTCGGCGTCGGGGCAGCAGCCGAGGAGGCGGCCCACAAGATTATGGCGCTGCGCGAGTATGCGGTCCGGATCGACCTCCATCTGGGGGCGGGGGAGGCGGTGATCTGGACCACCGACTTGAGCTACGAGTACGTGCGGGCGAACGTCGCCTACCGCAGCTAGTCAGGGCCAGGTGAATGGTGGTCAGTGGTTAGTGATTGGTGAAAAAGGGGGTGGCCCGATATCGGGGGGATTCACCAATCACCAGCCACCAGCCACGAGTCACTGGCACTTACGGGCGGCTTGTCATATGGTCGCCGGATGTGATATGAGAAAGTGGGTCGCCAGAGCCCAAAATACACACGCCTTCGGATCTCCCGGCTGGTGTTCGCCACCGGCGAAATGCTCGGGAGAGGTGATGAAGGCGGAGGATGAACCGATGACGGGGAGGAATCTATGCCAGAAGTAACGATGAAGGAGCTACTCGAAGCGGGAGTACACTTCGGGCACCAAACCAAGCGGTGGAACCCGAAGATGAAGAAGTTCCTCTTTGGCGAGCGGAACGGCATTTACATCATCGACCTCCAACAAACCATCGAGAGATTCAAGGACGCGTCCGGGTTCGTCCGCGGTGTGGTCGAGAACGGAGGGGGCGTCCTCTTTGTCGGTACCAAGCGCCAGGCGGCGGAGACCGTCAAGGAAGATGCGGAACGCTGCGGGATGTTCTATGTGAATCACCGGTGGCTCGGCGGGACGCTGACCAACTTCCAGACGATCCGGAAGAGCATCAACAGGCTCAAACAGCTGGAACAGATGGAGAAGGACGGCAGCTTGGAGGGTCTTCCCAAGAAGGAGGCGCTGCATCTCACCCGCGAGATTGTCAAGTTGAATCGGACGCTCGTGGGGATCAAGGACATGGAGCGCCTTCCGGGGGCCGTGGTCGTTGTCGATACCAAGCGGGAACGGATCGCCGTCCGGGAAGCCGTGCGCCTCGGGATTCCGGTGGTGGCCGTGGTGGATACCAACTGCGATCCCGATGAGATCGATTACCCGATCCCGGGAAATGACGACGCCATTCGGGCCATCAAGCTGATGATCGCGCGCGTGGCCGACGCGGTGCTCGAGGGGCGCGGGCCGGCCGGCAAGGGCCTGGAAGAGGAGATGCTGGAAAAGGCGGCGCAGGATGAGGACGCCGAGGAAGAGGCGCCCGTCGGCGAGGCGGAGGAACGTCAGGCCCTGTAAGGCGTCGATGCGACGATTCGCAGACCGCGACGCGGTGGTCCCCGGGAATGAACCGGTGGGGACTTCCAACCGCGGACGCGGTCATGAGGGACACGGCATGGAGATTGCGGCTGCACAGGTGAAGGAGCTTCGTGCCAGGACCGGGGCGGGCGTGATGGAGTGCAAGTCCGCCCTGAAAGAGGCGCAGGGAGATCTCGAGCGGGCGGTGACCGTCCTCCGGGAGCGTGGAATGGCGCGCGCCGACCGCAAGGCGGGGCGCGCGGCGAGCGAAGGGCTCATCGTCGCGTACGTCCATCCCGGCGGCCGGATCGGGGTGCTGCTGGAGCTGAACTGCGAGACCGACTTCGTGGCGCGGACGGAGCAGTTCCAGGCGTTGGCCAGGGATTTGGCGATGCACGTGGCGGCCTTGAATCCGCTCTACGTGCGACGGGAGGAGATTCCCGAGCCGGTCATCGCCGAGGAGCGGCGGGTCCTCCACGTCCAGAGTGCGGGCAGCGGGAAGCCGCCCGCGGTCGTCGAGCGGATCATTCAGGGCCGCCTCGAGAAATTCTTCGTTGAGACCTGCCTGATGGAGCAGCCCTTTGTGAAGGACCCGGAGCGGACCGTCGAACAGGTCATCAAAGAAGGGGTGAGCACGATCGGGGAGAACATCGTGGTGCGCCGCTTCGCGCGGTACCAGTTGGGAGAGACATCCGACATCGGTTGACAGGTCGGAGGGTTCACTGATCACAGTTCACCGTTCACAGATTGCATGTCGAAATCTTACCGTGAACCATGAACCGTGAATCATGAACTGAAGTGATGGAGCTGAAGTACAAACGAATCGTCCTCAAAGTGAGCGGCGAAGCCTTGGCGGGAGAGCTGGGGTACGGGATCAGCCCCGACGTGGTCCAGTTCGTCGCCGGGGAGATCGAAGGCATCCACGCCCTCGGGGTGCAGGTCGCCGTCGTCGTGGGGGGCGGAAATATCTTCCGCGGATTGGCCGCTGCGGCGGCGGGGATGGAGCGCGCGACCGCCGACTACATGGGGATGTTGGCGACGGTCCTCAACGGCCTGGCGCTCCAGGACGCGTTGGAGAAGCGATGGGTCAACACGCGCGTGCAGTCCGCCATTGAGATGCGGGAGGTCGCGGAGCCCTTCATTCGCCGTCGGGCGATCCGCCATCTGGAGAAGGGTCGCGTGGTCATCTTCGTGGGCGGGACCGGCAATCCGTACTTCTCCACGGACACGGCGGCGGCGCTCCGGGCCATCGAGATCGGGGCGGAGGTGGTCTTCAAGGCGACGAAGGTGGACGGGGTCTATACGGCGGACCCGCTGAAGGACGCCACGGCCCAGAAATTCGAGGAGCTGAGTTATATCGACGTCCTGAGCCGGGAGCTCAAGGTCATGGATTCCACGGCCATCTCCCTGTGTATGGACAACCGATTTCCCATCGTGGTCTTCAACCTCCTCGAGCATGGACGGCTGAAAGGGCTCGTGTTGGGGGAGCGCGTGGGGACCATCGTCAAAGGACGCTAGGCCATGGTGAAGGACGTGCGGGATCGGGCCGAGGCGGCGATGAAGAAGGCCGTGGACGCGATGACGCG
>DASRUH010000108.1:0-2132 GCA_035655535.1 Methylomirabilis sp. (SeqCode) | reverse complement strand
TTGATCACGCATGACCTGGGCGTCGTCGCCGAAATGGCCGATCGGGTGGCGGTGATGTACGCCGGCAAGATCGTCGAGGAGGCCGAGGTCGAGACTCTGTTCGCCCGGCCGCTTCATCCGTACACCCAGGGGCTGATCGCTTCGATTCCGGTGCTGGGAACCGTCACGAAGCGTCTCGAGGTCATCCCGGGTTCGGTGCCGAACCTGATCAACCTGCCGGCCGGCTGCCGCTTCGCCCCCCGCTGTCGAGCCCGACTCGAGCACAACCTTTCTATCTGCGACGAGCTGGAGCCGGACCTGGTCGCTCATGAGGACGAACACGCCGCCCGTTGCTGGCTGTACCAGAGTCACGGCGATCACCGCGCGCCCCTGGCGGCGGGCGTCTTCACATCGGATGCCTAAGAGAATGGCTCAAGACCTTGTTTGCCCTCACCCCCTTTCCCCCTCTCCGCGGAGAACGCCACGGGACAAGAAGGCACATAGCGGAGAGGGGGGGAAACACTCGGGAGGTGGAGGGAGCATTGCTCCCCCCACCTCCCGAAAAAACCCTCCCCTCCCCCTGGGAAGCGCCTTGGCACGTGAATGCAAGTCAGCGCAGGGGGAGGGGAGGGGGGTGGGGGGATGCAGACTGCCGCCTCGCCGCGGAGCCTATGCGCGATGACAGAACATCCCACTTCCCCTCGACGCCCATCAACTCAGCCCAACGGGCGCGTCCTGATCGAGGTCGACGACTTGGTCAAGTACTTCCCGGTGCGCGCCGGAGTGCTGCAGCGGACCATGGGCTGGGTCCAGGCGGTCGACGGGGTGACTTTCGCCATTCGGGAAGGCGAGACCCTCGGCCTGGTGGGAGAGTCGGGTTGTGGCAAGACGACGGTCGGACGGACGATGCTGCGCCTGATCGAGCCCAGCGCGGGCGCCGTCCGCTTCGACGGCGTCGACGTGTTGAAGCTGCGCGGCACCGACCTGAAGGCCATGCGCCGCAACATGCAGATCATCTTCCAGGACCCGTACTCGGCGCTCGATCCGCGGATGCCGATCGGCCAATCCGTCGGGGAGGGCTTGCGCATCCACAAGATCGGCACGTCCGAGGAACGCCGCGCTGTTGTCATGGATACGCTGCGTAAGGTCGGGCTGGAACCGTATCACGCCCGGCGTTACCCCCACGAGTTTTCCGGCGGGCAGCGACAGCGGATCGGAATCGCCCGGGCGTTGGCGCTCCAGCCGAAGTTCATCATCGCCGACGAGCCGGTCTCGGCGCTCGATGTTTCGATCCAATCCCAGGTGCTGAACATCCTCAAGGACCTGCAGGACGAGTTTCATCTCACGTATCTGTTCATCGCTCACAACATGAGCGTCGTCGAACATATCTCCGATCGGGTGGCGGTGATGTACCTCGGTCGCATCGTCGAACTGGCCGGCCGCGAGGACCTCTTCCGCAACCCGCTGCATCCGTATACCCAGGCGCTGATGTCGGCCATTCCGATCCCGAACCCGCGTCTCCGGCGAAAACGGATCTTGCTGACCGGCGACGTCCCCAGTCCCCTCAACCCGCCGCGTGGCTGCCGCTTCCACCCGCGCTGCCCGGTGGCCCTCGAACACTGCGCCGTGCAGGAACCGCCGCTGGCCGAAGTCAGCCCGGAGCACTGGGTCGCCTGCTGGCGCGTCGCTTGATCCTCCCTGTCATTGCGAGCCGACCCGAGCCTTTCGACGGAGCCTGCCCCGAGCGGGGCCGAGGGGAGGGTCGGCGTGGCAATCGCCTTATGGATGAGATTGCCACGCCGGCGGAAGCCCGCGGGCTCGCAATGACGAACTCGAGCATGGGGGCTCCGCCCCCCGTCCTCCTTTCAGAGAACCTCCCTCCCCCTGCGCGTTGCCAGCATCTGCATGCTCGGCCAATGCAGGGGGAGGGAAGGGTGGCGGTGAGTTCGACCTACGGCTGCCGAGGGGGTGGGGGAGGACTTGGGGTTCTTGCAAGGAGAGGAAGGGGTCAGGCTCCATGCTAGAATCCCGCCATGGCCGTCCCGCGGGTGCTCCTGGTCGATGACCAGCGCCAGGTAACACGCATGTTGCGCACCAGCCTGGAACTCTCCGGGCGGGCGTACGACATCGTCGACGTCAGGTCCGCCGAAGAG
>DASRUH010000107.1:0-2163 GCA_035655535.1 Methylomirabilis sp. (SeqCode) | reverse complement strand
GCGCCGCCGCCCGCGTAGATCTCCTCCAAGTCCGAAACGCCACGATCGATGAGGATGGGCACGGACTGCCGGTGCGCGAAGGGCGGGGTCCCGCCCACGGGAAAGCCGGTGATCGCCTCGACTTCGTCCTTTCTGGCAAGGCGCGCCTCACGGGCCCCGAGCGACTGCAGGAGTTTGGACGTATTCACCCGCGCCGTGCCGCGCACGATCACGAGGACCGGAGAGCCGTCCACGAGGAAGAGCAGCGACTTGATCACTTGCTCGGGCTTGACCCCGAGGGCGGCCGCGGCCTTCTCCACCGTGGGGGTCGGCTCGCCCGGGCGGATCAGCTCGCCGGGTACCCCCCGCTCAAACATCCACGCCCGCACCCGCTCCACCCCCCCGGAGAGGTTCACGGTTCTCGGTTCACGGTTCACAGACGGACCTTCCTTGAAACGGTTCACAGTGGACAGTTCACGGACTCAGACTGGTTCACGGTTCTCGGTTCACGGTTTACAGATTAAGCACCCACTGACGATCCAGATCCCCCCTCTTCCTCGTTCCGTGAACAGTGAACGGTGAACTGTGAACGCGGTCAGAGGGCGGGGAACTGCTGAAGGAAGCGGAGGTCGTTCTCGAAGAAGAGGCGGATGTCGTCGATTCCGTAGCGCAGCATGGCGATCCGCTCCACCCCCATCCCGAAGGCAAAGCCCGTGATCTCCGGATCGTAGCCCACCGCGCGGAAGACCTCCGGATCCACCATCCCGGCGCCCAGGATCTCGAGGTAGCCGGTCCCCTTGCAGACACGGCACCCCACGCCCTGACACATCACGCACCCGATGTCCACCTCGGCGCTCGGCTCGGTGAAGGGGAAAAAGCTCGGCCGGAAGCGGACGCGGGTCCCGGAGCCGAAGAACTGGTTCACAAAGACCGTGAGGGTCCCCTTGAGATCGGCAAAGCTTACGCCCTGCTCCACGAGGAGCCCTTCCACCTGATGGAACATCGGGGAATGGGTCGGATCGGCGTCGCGCCGGTAGACCCGACCGGGCGCCACGATCCGGACCGGAGGCGGCTGCGTCTCCATCACGTGGATCTGCACCGGGGACGTGTGCGTCCGCAGAAGAACATCGTCCGTGACGTAGAAGGTGTCCTGCATGTCCCGCGCCGGATGGTCCTTCGGGATGTTCAGGGCCTCGAAGTTATAGTAGTCGAGCTCGACCTCGGGGCCTTCGGCGACCGCAAAGCCGAGATGCTGGAAGACCTCGATGATCTCATACTGGATGGCGGTCAGGGGATGCAGGCTTCCCCGCGGCACCGGCCGGCCCGGCAACGTGATGTCGATCGCCTCGCGAACGGCGAGCGCGTCGCGCACCGCCACGCGGAGCCCTTGCTCCCGCCCCTCGAGGGCCGCTTCGATCCTGGCCTTCAGCACGTTCGCCTGCTGCCCCATCTCGCGCCGCACGTCGGGCGCAAGCGCGCCGAGCCCGCGCAGGATCGTCGTGAGCTCCCCCTTGCGCCCGAGCACGCGGATGCGGATCTGCTCGAGGGCCTCAGGGTCGGCCGCTTGCGCGATCGCCGGAAAGGCCCACGCCTCGAGCGCCTGCAGTTGTTCCCTGACCCCTGTGATTTCGCTCATCGCTCGTCCCGACACACAAGAGCCCCGATCGCGATCGGCGCTTCACCTCGCCTCCCCGCGGCGACATATTCTCGGAGGGCGTGATGCGCCGAGGGAACCTTACGCATACGGGTCCTGTCGGCGGCGTGCCCGTCCGTCCTCGGAGAACTCACGCACCAATAAATCATCAGATGGGAGACCGGCTGGCGGTGGCGCATTTCTCCTCCGGGCGGCCGGGCACTAGCCTCCGCCACCCGCACGCTGGTCAGGCCAGGAGATCGCGAGGACGGCGGAACTTGGGGTGCCGCGGCCGGGGTCCCGGCTCGGCACCAGCGCCTGCAGGTCCCGAGCGACATTGGCGGGAGTCCGAAGGCTTTCGGACCGCGCAGGGTCGCCGCGGGAGCCCCGGAGCGAGGGACCGAGGGTGCTGGTGCCATCAAGAGGGGAGGCGCCGATCGCGATCGGGGCTTTTGTGTGTCGGGACGAGCGATGAGCGAAATCACAGGGGTCAGGGAACAACTGCAGGCGCTCGAGGCGTGGGCCTTTCCGGCGATCGCGCAAGCGGCCGA
>DASRUH010000106.1:0-7436 GCA_035655535.1 Methylomirabilis sp. (SeqCode) | reverse complement strand
TGGGCGAACCACTTCTCCTACGGGACCCGCCTGATGGCCTACCGGGCGGTGGATAACTACGTCTACGAGGGCGTGCAGCACTTCCTGCGTCGGCGCCATAAGGTCCCCTCGCGAGGGACGAAGCGCTTCCCCCGAGAGCAGGTTTTCGGGGAACTGGGCGTATTCCAGCTTCGGCGCTTTCATCTGGGGTCGCCTGCGCATGCCTTGGGGTGAAACCCGTCCGAGAGCCGGATGCGGGAAAACCGCACGTCCGGTTCGATGAGCAGGGTCGGGAAACGGCCTCCGCTGTCGTGGTCTCCAGTAGCCGCGTGCGGTGACCGATTCGGGGATGGTGTCAGGACCGCGCCCGACTCTGACTCTACCGAAGACTTTGTCTTCGCTCATAACCGCCCGCAAGAGCGCTTGTTGCGCTCTGGCGGGTTTCGACACGGTGCTCACGCACCTTGTCCCTCGACTGCGCTCGGGACCGTGAGCCTGTCGAACGGCTCAAGGCTAACCCGGGCTAGCATTCGCTGAAGCCGCAGGAGTAGCACTTTCGACACCCCTCCTCATTCACCAGCGTCGCCTGCTGGCAGTCGGGACAGAGGTCGCCGACCTTCGTCAACGCCTCCGCCGGCCGTTGTATTTCTCGGACCTCCGTCATTCCCATATGGTGGGTGAGCGCCTGGGCCAAGGCATCCGGAAGCGACAGGACGCGCTTCCGCCCGAATCCCAACGGGCGCCCGCCACCGATCCCGCTGAGCTGTCCCACGATCTCGGCCACCCGATCCCGTGCGGACATCCCGCCGGGGAGCGGGAGCCGAAGGACGAGCGAGATGAGACGTCCGAGCGCCTCGGCATGGGCCATGGTCTCGCTGCCGGCCTTGCCGACGCTCACGAAGACCTCGAACGGCTCTCCGGCTCCCTTGCCGTCATCGTTGACCGTGATGAAGGCCGTCCCGACCGGTGTCTGGATCCGATACGTCTTCCCCGGCAACACCTCGGGTCTCGGCTCGATGCCGGTCCCCGCCTGCTCCGCCGGCTCGTCCTTGCCCTTCTCCTTCTTCGCCGTTCCGACGTGGAGCACCTGCTCGCCTTTGCAGCCGTCCCGAAAGACGGTGATCCCGATGCACCCGAGCTCGTAGGCCAGCAGATACGCCTTGGCCACATCCTCCTCGGTGGCCGCATGCGGCAGATTGATCGTCTTGGAGACGCCGTTATCGGTGTATTTCTGAAAGGCCGCCTGCATTCGGACGTGCCACTCCGGCACCACCTCGTGCGCCGTGACGAAGACCCGCTGGACCGCTTCGGGGACGCCGGCCAACCCGCGCGCCGTGCCCCGCTCCGCCACGGCCCGCATCAGCTCCTCGCTGGAAAAGCCCTGGATCTTCGCCACCCGCTCGAAGATGGGGTTGACGAAGGTCAGGTGCCGGTCCCCCACGATGTGGCTGAAGGCCAGTGCGAAGACCGGTTCGATTCCCGAGGAGCAATTGGCGAGAATGGAGATGGTCCCCGTGGGAGCGATAGTGGTGACCGTCGAGTTCCGGAGGGGGCGCTCGTCCCGGTAGATGCTCCGGGGCCAGTTGGGGAAGGGTCCCCGCTCCTCGGCGAGCCGCGCCGACTCGTCATGCCCCTTCTCCTCGATGAACCGCATCACCTCTTCGGCCAGGCTCAAGGCCTCCTCGCTGTCGTAGGGAATGCCAAGCTCGAACAGGAGGTCGGCCCAGCCCATCACCCCGAGCCCGATGCGCCGGTTCGCCTTCACCGAGGCATCGATCTCCGGCAGCGGATACGGGTTGGCCTCGATGACATCATCGAGAAAACGGACGCTCAGTCGGATCACCCGGTCGAGGTCGTCCCAATCGATGTGCCCCTTGCCGTTGCCTGCCGCCGCCTTGAAGAATTTTTCGAGGTTAAGGGAGCCGAGGTTGCAGGCCTCATTGGGATAGAGCGGCTGTTCCCCACAGGGATTGGTGGCCTCGACCTCCGCCACGGTCGGGCTCGGATTCGCGCGGCCCGCGTTACAGCGATCGATGAAGAAGAGGCCGGGGTCCCCGGTCCGCCAGGCCGCCTTGACGATGCGGTCGAAGACCTCCCGCGCCCGGATCTTCCCGACCGCCTCTTTCGTGTGCGGGGTCACCAGCTCGTATTCCGCATCCCGTCGCAGGGCGTTCATGAACTTCTCCGTGATGGCGACCGAGATGTTGAAGTTGGTGATCCCCCCATCGAGCTTCGACTCAATGAATTCCAGGATGTCGGGGTGATCCACCCGGAGGATCCCCATGTTTGCGCCCCGACGCGTTCCACCCTGCTTCACCGCCTCGGTGGCCCCGTTGAAGACCCGCAGGAAACTGACCGGGCCGGAGGCCTTCCCTCCCGTTGAGCGGACGACCGCGTCCATCGGCCGGAGCCGCGAGAAGGCGAAGCCGGTCCCGCCTCCCGACTTGTGGATGATGGCGGCCGCCTTGACGGCTTCGAAGATCTCCTCCATGCTGTCCCCCACCGGAAGGACATAGCAGGCTGAGTACTGCAGGCCGTTCTGTTTTCCGGCGTTCATGAGGGTTGGGGAGTTCGGGAGGAAGACGCCTTCGATCATCAGGTCGTAATAGCGGCAGGCAACGTCGTAGATTTCCTTTGGAGACTTCCCCCACTTCTCTTCCGCGGCGGCGATCTCACCCGCGACGCGCCAGCACATCCCCTCGGGAGTCTCTAAGACCTTGTCCCCTTGCCGTGCCAGGTACCGCTCCCCCATGACCCGAAGGGCGGACTCCGACCAGTTTCCTTTCCTCTCCGGTGGGTTCGGGAACTGCTGGAGGAATGCTGCGCCTTTCGCTTTCTCGCTCGCTACTTGTCGCGAGTGCGCCTTCATCCGGAGCCTCCTCCTCGTGACAAACTCGTCCGGAATCAACAGCCTTTTCTCATAGACTCCACAACTTTTCCACAGCTTTATCCACAAGATTTAGTACGGGCACGTGAACTATGCTACAACATGTTGTGGCTGTCAAGGAAAAAGTGAAGCATCCGGCAAAAAATTTTCCCTGTCCCTCGACTGGATACGGCAGAGGCCGCGTTTGCGTTTTCCCTTGCCATGGCGGAACCGAGTCAATAGAATGGGAACCTATTCGATGGACTCTTCGCGCCATTCCTTATCCCGCGACCAGAACAAGGGAGGAGGAGGATGACGTACATCGTCTGTGAGCCTTGTATCGGCACGAAGGACCGGGCGTGCGTGGAGGTCTGTCCGGTCGAATGTTTTTATGAGGGGACGGACCAGCTCTACATTCACCCCGAGGAGTGTATCGACTGCGCGGCCTGTGAGCCGGTCTGCCCAGTGACGGCCATCTTCCCGGAGGATAGCGTCCCCGAGCAGTGGAAGTCGTCCTACACCCCGAAGAATTACAAGTTCATCGAGGAGAACCCCCAGGCGCCGCACGCGCTGACCAAGGCGATGTTAGGCGACCAGGACACTTTCGCCCACACCTTCACGGTCGAGGGAAAGACGATCACTTTGCCTCCGCCTCCATCAGGCTTCGGCGGGCCTGCGCCGCCGCCACCCAAGGCGGCTGGACCGGCCCCCCCGAAGGCCGAGGCCGCACCCCCCAAGGCCGCCGCGCCGCCGAAGCCGGAAGCGGCGCCTAAGGCGGCGGCTCCACCCGCCGCGCCGGCCGCCGCTGCACCCCGGACGGCGAGCGCCGTATCCGATGCCATTGCACAGATCGCCGAGGCGGCGGCAGCGGCCGCCGAAGCCGCAGCCCGCGCCGCCGAAGCCGCGGCGGCGGCGATCCGGTTGCTCCAGGGAAAAGCTGACGGGCGGACGGGTTCTGGGGCACCGTCCGCCCCAGCAGGTGAGCCCCAAGCGACTGCCGCTGCCAGGCCGGCACAGGCGAAAGCTCCTTCACCGGCCGAGGCGCCCGCCGCGGCCGAGCGCCAGATGGCGGAAGCGCGGCGGACCGGTCCCGATCCCTCCTTCGAGCGTGCGAAAGAGGTCCTGTACGCCCTGATTGACTTTGAGAGTGGGGCCCGGCCGGCCGACCTCGAGGAACTTGCGCGGGCGGAAGAGACCGCCACGCTGTTGTTCGAGGAGCTCGCAAAAGCCGTTGGGAAACGGGACTATACGTTACAGGACCTGGAGAAGAAGGATGTGACGCTCCGCCAGAAGATGGACCTGGGCAACGCCATCGTCGATCGCGTGGCCAGAGTTCGGCTCCAGATAGAGATCGACCGGCAGCGGAGCCGGGCCCGCGCGCAGATCCCCGGTGCCGTGGTTTCCTTCGCCATCGCCGGGGCCTGCGCGGCGTTAGGGCTGCTGTACGTGTTGCGGTACAGCGTGCCCCTGGCCGGCACTCCGACCCTCCACGACCTGCTGACGGCGCCCTTCACGCCGGAAGGGTTCATGCCGTTCCTGGGATTCAACCTCCTGGCCGGCTTCTTCGGCCTCTTCGGTGCGCTCGCGCTCCTCAAGCTGGCCCGATCCTGGGTGGAAGTCTGCCACCTCGAGGCCCTCCGCCCCAAGGAATTCGGTGCCGCGTCGCTCAGGCCGCGGCGCTGGTCGTGGACGTCCCGGCTCAAGATCGAATCCGAGCGGATCCTGGAAGCCCAGCGCATGCTCCAAGCCCTCACGGCCAAAAAGCGGTAATACAAACGCATTTCATCTTGTGATAATTGAGCAATAGAACATTAGACCGCAATGGGGCATTTCGCTTCCAAGATCGCTCTAATGCTCCACTGCTCTATTGCTCCAAAGTAAACGCACTTTGTGCGTTTACTTTACGCCGGGGCCCTCCGCCCGCGGAAAGTCCGGAAGGCGATCACGCCGCCCGCCGCGAGAAACGCAAACAGGAAGAGGGTCGTCGCCTGCCCGTGGCTCGCCATGTAGGCCTGGATCCACAGGAGCAGGTACAGGTCGTTGCCGCTCTGCCGCCAGGCCCGGCGGTACGCCTCAATTGCCTCGGCGTACTTCCCCTGAGACTCGTACGCCTTGCCCAATCCGTAGAGCGCCAGCGTGTACTCCGGGTTCGCGGCGAGGGCTCGCTCGAGGCGCCCGATCGCCTCCTCGACCCGACCCGCCTTGTGGTAGGCCAAGGCGAGGTTGGTCTGGATCATCGGGTTCTGGGGATCCAGGGCCGCCGCCTTTCGTAGGGCTGCCATTGCTTCCGTATACCGATTCATCTTATAGGAGAGCCACCCCAGGTCGTTCAGGAGCGCGGAATTCTCGGGGTCGAGCTTGACCGCCGCGAGATAGCGCTTCGTTCCCTCCTCGTAGTCCCCGCGGGCCTCGACGACGGCGCTCCCGATTCCGGCGTGCGCTCGGGCCAGCCGCGGCTGGATCCTGAGGGCGGCCTCGAAGGCCGTCACCGCGCCGTCATGCCGGCGGAGCTCCAGCAACACCCAGCCGCGGTTCACGAGGGCATCGGCGGCTCTCGGCTCCGCCTCCAGGCTGCGGCCGAAGGCCGCGAGGGCATGATCCCAACGGCGCTCCCGCCCGTAGAGGACGCCCAGGAGATTCCATGCGATGAAGTCGTCCTGCCGTCGAGCCACCGCCGCCTCGAGGTCCGCGAGCGCCTCGACGGGGGCAAAGGCGCGATTGTAGACTTCCCGCAGGCGATCGAAAGCCAACGGATGCTCGGGGAGGATCTGCAGAGTCTGCCGGTAGGCCGCGATGGCGTCAGGGAATTTGGCCGCCCGCCGGAGGGTCTCGGCGCGCTCGAAGCTCGACGTCGCGCGCTCCTCCCGATCGGCTGAGGCGTGAGCGACAGCGACGATGCCGAGCAAGACGCCGAGCATCCAGGTGAGCCGAGGGCGCCTCATCCCCCTCTCCGTTCGAGGAGGCGGCCCAGCAGGAAGAGGAGGGCGCCGATCCCGAGGAGGACTAGCTCGGGGCCCATGCCGTGCTCTTCGGTCATGCCGACAACGAGCGCCACGACCAAATTGCCCATCCCGAGGACCTGGAGGCCCCGGCCGAAAGTGTACATGCGCATCCTCGTGCCGCGCGAAACTGCCCCACTATACTGGAGGGGTGACAGGGTGTCAAACCGACGGGCCCCGCCCGGGAAGGGCCTTGCAATACGGGCCGAACCGGGCTAGAATGGGTCCGCCGTGCGCATCCGGAGTGAGCCATGAAACAGCTGCTGGAAATCCTCGTCAAGCCCGACAACATCCCGATCACGGTGCTGCTCATCTCGGTGGCGATCTGCCTCTACGCCTCTTTGAAGCAGGCCTTCACGCATGACCGTCTTATCGAAGAGGGGCGCGAGGACGAGATCTACGAGGACATGATCAAGTAGCCGGACCATGTTCCTACTCGTCTTCGTCTCCGTCGCAATTGGCTTCCTCCTCATCGCGTTGCTCGTCTTCGCGAAGCCGAGCCGCCCGGCGGTCGAGCGCGAGGGTCGCCGCCCGGAGACGGAGTCCGGGGTCGCGCATCTCACCATGGAGCAGTTCGAGCGGCTGTGCCTTAGGCTGGTCGAGGAGATGGGTCTGGTGGTGAGCTCTTACGTCCGGAATCGGCCGCGAGAGCTGGAGATCGCTGCGGTCAACCCCCAGCCGATCACGGGGGGCGACTTGCTCGTCCACTGCACCCACCCCGAGGATGGCTTCGTCAGTTCCGCCCGCGTGAACATCCTGCGCGACCAGGTGAAGGGTGAGCAGGCCACGAAGGGCATCTTCATCACGACCGGCTTCTTTGCCGAGGAGACGTCCAAGGTCCCCGAGGGGCCTCCGCTCGAGCTCATCAACGCCCGGCGCCTGGAACGGTTGATCCAGGAATACCGGTTGATCCCCTAGCCGCCCGGTCTCACAGCACTCCCCTGCCGACCATATAGATCGCCACCAGCACGAGCAGCCAGATCATCAAGGACTTCAGCCCCTCCGCCGGCAGCAGGAGGGTCCTGCGTGCCCCGAAGACGGCGCCGAGCGCGCCGGCCAGCATGGCGGGGACCGCAGAGGCCAGATCGATATGCCCCAGCCCGTAATGCGCGACGGCGCCTCCCACGGCCGGGAGCACAATGATCAGCAGCGACGTCCCCATGGCGATGTGCACCGGCACCCCCACGACCAGGATGAGCAACGCGACGAGGATCGGGCCCCCGCCGACTCCCACCAGCCCCGAAAAGAAACCGGTGATCGCCCCGACCAAGAATCCGCGCAGGAGACTGACCGGGAAGACATACTCGACCCCCTGCACCCGGGCGCGCCGCATGATGACCCAGGGGGGCCGCCGCGTCCCGCTCCCGACGACCGCGACACCCGGAAAAGGATTCCGCTCCGCCGACTGCCAGAAGAGCCCCCCGGCCGCCGCCAGGACCAGCAAGCCGAAGGTCATTTGGAGGAGGCCGTTGGGGAGCAGGGCGCTGCAGTACGACCCGAGGGGAACCACGATCACCCCGCCGGGAATCGCCGCAGCCGCCACCTTGACATCCGCGGTCCCCTGCCGACAGTGGCTCACGGCCCCAGCGGCC
>DASRUH010000105.1:0-10476 GCA_035655535.1 Methylomirabilis sp. (SeqCode) | reverse complement strand
CCGCGCCGGGCACCGCCTCGGTCCGCTCCGCCGCCCTCACGAGGACCGCTTCCAGCCGATCGACCGCCGCCCGCAGAAATCCCGCGCCGACGTATCCCGCAATAACAATCAACCCGATCCGGAACAGCGACTGGACCACGGATGCGGTGGTCTGGACCATCAGCGGACCGAGATTCTCCATCGATAACGCCATCATCGTCCTCTCCTCCATTCCTGGCGAGTCTCGCCGTCGCCCGTAGCATGGGCGGGACAGTTCCCGTGCATCGCCCCCGCCGCGCACAGACGGATTGGCAAGGACTACACCGATCGCCGCAACACCGCCATCGTCGGAGGGTGGATCGTCCGAAAGTCACCGGAGAGCAGAGCGACGGGCGGCGCGGGCCCCTTATGCGACTCCCGCGGCCGCGTACCAGAGGAATTCGATGACCAGGTAGACCAGCCATCCGATGACCGAGACCGCGACGGCCCGTCCGGTCCCGCTGAAATCGACGGCCTGCACGGCGACCACCATGGCCACGAGCATCCACATGGACGCCACCAACACCACCATCTCGCTGAGCAGAGGAACGATGCCCACCACGCGGATGAGGCCGGGCGCGGCGGAAAAGCCGAGGGGACGCGCCCACTCCCAGATGTCGGTGATCCTCCGAGGTCCCGGAAGGAGTCTTGTTGCGGTCAGGTACGTCAGCGTGGCCCAGAGGCACCACCCGCTGAGCGCCACGAACGTCCCCACGAAAAGGCTACCCAACCCGCCCCGGCCCAGTGCTCCCACCCCGGCGGCGAGACCAGACAGGGCCACGACTACGGCGGCCTGGTCGAGCGTCTTCGGGTCGGCCCTGACCCGTTCGTACAAGCGGGCCTCGAGGCTGGCGGCGAGAATGATCCGATTAACCAGGATTCGCATCCTTCTCTCCCATGTGTGGTCCCCGTTCGCCCGCGCGCGCGCGGACGTCGGACCGGAGACGAGATGCCGGGAAGGGACGGTTTACCGCGAAGGGTCGCCCCGGCTGTGCACGAGGCGGCCCGTCTCGGAGGTGTCGTAGCCGCCGAGGCCAGCCACCTCCGTCTTGAATGCCTCGCTCCGCACGAGGTCCAGCAGGGGCCCGAGGAGCCGGTTCCCGTAGTGAACCTCGGGGATGATGAGATCGTAGCGCTCCTTCAGCAGGGGAACGAAGTCCAGCCCGAGGGCCCGCGCCGCGCCCAGGATGCCGAGCCCGACATCGGCCACCCCCGCTTTGACCGCGGCGGCCACCGCGAGATGCGTATACTCCTCGCGATCGTAGCCGGCGATGTTCGCGGGATCCACGCCCAGCTCCTTCACCTTGTAATCGAGCAGCATCCGGGTTCCCGCCCCCTTCTGCCGGTTGACGAAGACAACATCCTGGCGCGTGAGATCGGCCAGAGAGGTGATGCCCTTCGGATTTCCCGTAGGGAGGATGGGTCCCTGCTCCCGGTGCACGAGCGTCAACACGACTACCTTCTCGTCGGGCAGCAGCCGGCGCACGTGCGGGAGGTTGTATTCCCCCGTCTCCTCGTCGAGGAGGTGCGACCCGGCCATGTGGGCCTCCCCCCGCTTCAGGGCGAGCAGCCCGGCCAGGCTCCCCGCATTGGTCGAGGCGAGATAGAGGTCGGATTCGCCGATCTGCACCACATTCCCGCCGGACGCCACGGGACGGTAGACCTCGATGGTGGTCGGATCCACCTCCTGGGTCTGCTCCACGATGACGACGGCGTCCGCGCCGTCCGGGATCATGGCGCCCGTGGCGACCCGCACCGCTTCCCCGGGACGGACGCGGATCACGGGGGCCCGTCCCATAGGGACCTCGCCGCTCACCTTCAGGTAGGCGGGAAGCCCATCACTCGCCCCGAAGGTATCCTGGGCGCGGACGGCATAGCCATCCATGTTCGAGCGGGGAAACGTCGGCAGCTCTATCGGCGAGGAGACGTCGGCCGCGAGGACCCGTCCGAGCGACCCCTGGACGGGCACATCCTCCTGGGGGAGCGGATCCCCGAGGTGGGAGAACAACCGCTGAAGCGCCTCCGCAGGCGTGACCACCTGAAAGAGTTCCGCCATCACATACCTCGCCAGGTGTGGGGGGGATTATACCAGCGGAACACATCCCCCCAAACGATTTCCCTGCGCCGTGAGGACGGTTAGGCGGGCTGGACCTCGAGGCTGATATCGAGCGCCCGGGGCGAGTGGGTCAGGGCCCCGACCGAGATGAGATCGACTCCGGTCTCGGCGACGCGTCGCACGGTCTCCAGAGTGATCCCCCCCGAAGCCTCGATGAGCACCCTCCCCGTGTAGCGCCGCACCACCCCTTCCATCTGCGCGAGCGACATCCCGTCGAGGAGCAGCGCATCCACCCCGGCCTCGACGGCCTCCGTGGCCTCTTCCGGCGTCTCCACCTCCATCTGAATCTTCACGAGATGGCTGGCGCGTTGTCGGAGGCGCGCCACGGCCGTCTTGATGCTTTCGCCCCGCGCCCGGATCGCGACCAGATGGTTGTCCTTCACCAGGATACCATCGCTCAGGCTCATTCGGTGGTTGAAACCCCCGCCGACCCGCACGGCGTACTTATCGAGCCACCGCATCCCCGGACCGGTCTTGCGCGTGTCCACGATCCGCACCGGCAGTCCGGCGACGGCCGCCACGTAGCGGGCCGTCTCTGTGGCGATCCCCGACAGGCGCTGCAAGAAGTTCAGGGCGACCCGTTCCGCCTTGAGGATTCCGGCCATGGGGCCGCTCACCGCCGCGACCCGCTCGCCCGGAGCGACGCGACTCCCCTCCGGCCGCAGGACCTCGACGCGAAGCCGGGGATCGACCGCGGTGAAGACCGCGGCGAAGACCCACGCCCCGGCCAGCACGCCCTCCGCCCGCACCACGGCCTCCGCTCGGCCCCACTCCCCGTCGAAGACCAGGGCATCCGTGGTGATATCCCCCTGGACCCCGTCCTCCTCCAGGGCGTTCTCGATCAGGCGGCGGACCTCATGCGGAATGACGCGCGGCTCCTCAGACGACATTGGTCCTTGACCCTCCGCAGCAATTCCCGTAGCATAATACCGAAAAGACGTCCGCGGAGGAAGAGGATGCCTGTTGCGGCCGACATCAGCCAGGAGATCCGTCGCCTGAGGGCCGAGCGGAAGGCCGTCATCCTGGCCCACAACTATCAGGTCCCCGAGGTGCAGGACATAGCGGACTTCACCGGGGATTCCCTGGGCCTCGCCCGGGCCGCCGCCCGCACGGACGCCGACGTGATCGTCTTCTGCGGCGTCCATTTCATGGCCGAGACGGCGTCAATCCTCTGCCCCGACAAGACGGTCCTGCTGCCGGACCTGGAGGCAGGCTGCTCACTGGCGGCCACCATCACCGCCGAAGAGCTCAGGCGATGGAAGGCGGAACACCCGGGCGCCGTCGTGGTGTCGTACGTGAACACCACGGCCGAGGTCAAGGCGGAGAGCGATTACTGCTGCACCTCGGCGAACGCGGTGAAGGTCGTCCAGGCCATCCCCCCCGACCGGGAGATCCTCTTCCTGCCGGATCTCTATCTCGGGGATTACGTCGCCCGCGTGACGGGGCGCAAGAACATCCACGTCTGGCCGGGAGAGTGCCACGTCCACGCGGGGATCCGCCCCGCCCACTTTGAGGAAGCCCTCCGCCTCCACCCCGATGCCGGGGAGATCTTCATCCACCCCGAGTGCGGATGCACCACCAACTGCATCGCCTTCGCCCAGGACACCCCTGAACTCCAGGACCGGATCCACATCCTCTCCACCAGCGGCATGATCCGCCGCAGCGCGGCCTCGGCGGCGCAGAAATTCATCGTGGCGACCGAGACCGGCATCCTTTACCCCCTCCAGAAAGGGAGCCCGAACAAGACGTTCATCCCGCTGAAGGCGGACGCGGTCTGCGAGTACATGAAGCGGATCACGCTGGAGAAGGTCCTGCGGTCGCTTCAGGAGTTGGTCTTCCAGGTGAAGGTTTCGGAATCCGTCGCCGCCAGAGCCCGCACGGCCATCGAGCGGATGCTCGAGTTCGCCTAGGCCGAGCCCGCCCCTTCCCTTTCGCACCATCGCCGCCACCCCGACGTCCGCCGTTTCGGCAGCGCCTCTCGGCGTCAGACCCCTTCGGGGGCTTCCTGCCGCGCGGGAGAGCGCCGGGTCTTCTCGATGATCCGGGCCGCCCAGATTCCCACCTCGTAGAGGAGGCAGAGGGGACCGGCCATCAGTAACTGGTTGAAGATATCCGGCGTGGGGGTCAGCATGGCGGCGATGACGAAGTTGATCAGGACCGCGTACTTGCGGTGTTGGGAAAGATACTTGGACGTGACGATTCCGAGCCGGGCGGCGAGGCTGATGAGGAGGGGGAGCTGAAAGATAAGGCCGAAGGCGATCATGAACTTGACGGTGAAATCGATGAAGAGCCCGATGGAGAGCATCGGCGTGAGATGCTCGGTCTTGTACGTCAGGAGGAAGTTCATGGCGAAGGGGAGGACCACGAAGTAACAGAAGGCTAAGCCGACGAAGAAGAAGAGGGTCCCGACCACCACGAAGGGGAGGGCGAAGCGCCGCTCGCGCTCCAGCAGGCCGGGGGAAATAAACCGCCACAGCTCGAAGAGGATCACCGGTGTGGCCAGGATGAGACCGGCCAGAAAGCCGACCTCGATATGGGCCCAGAAGGCCTCGGCCGGCGCAACGAAGATCAACTGGGGGGCCGGTTTCGCAATCGACACGACGTACGGGAAACTCTTCTGGAAGCCAAAGGTGGTGGTGAGGACGCGCATGAGAACCGCCATGATGTGCTCGGAGAGGTTAAAGGCAAGGACGAAGCCGATGGCGATGGCGACGAGTGACACGACCAGCCGCCTGCGCAGCTCCTCCAGGTGGGAGAGGAAGGGCATCGTGTCATCAGCCATGGGGCTAAGCGTCCTTGGCGGGGGGCGGTGCGGCGGTGCTGTCGGCCGGCGCCGGGGCGGGGGCCGTGGCCGAGGGTTTGTCGTCTTCGTCCAGGCTGAGATCGCGGCTGAGTCCCTCCTTGAGCTCCTCAGAGGCGCGCTTGAATTCCGCCAGACCGCGGCCCAACGCCTTCCCCAGATCCGGGAGCTTCTTGGGACCGAAGACCAGGAGGGCGACGATGAAGATGACGATAAGCTCCGGCATCCCGATACCGAACATAGGCGCTCCTCTCCACGATGCTCCAGTGCTCAGACTATCCGCCCGGATGCGAGGCTGTCAAGGCAATTTGCCCCTCAGCGGCACCGTGCTCGCCCGCGGATCGGGACGTGAGGGCGCACGGGCGGACAGGAGTCGGACGGGGCGCTAGTGCCGTTCCAACATTTCTCACCCCAAGAAAGACATGTAATGCCGGGAGCAGCCTTGCTGGCTTCCTTGCGCGTGTTCGGGGCAACAAGTTGGAACGGCACTAGGAGAGGACTGCGAACGCCTGCGTCACCAGCCAGGCGATCAGACCGCAGACGGGAAACGTGAGGATCCAGGCGACCACGATCTCCAGGGTGACGCCCCACCGGACAGCGGAGAAGCGCCGCGTGGAGCCCACCCCCATGATCGCCGTGCTGATGGTGTGGGTCGTGCTCAGGGGGATCCCGAGCCGGGAGGCCAGTTCGATGGTCAACGCGGCTCCCGTCTCGGCCGCAAACCCCTGCACCGATTCGAGCTTGGTGATCCGCAGTCCCATGGTCCGGACGATCCGCCAGCCGCCAATAGCGGTCCCCACACCCATGGTGAGGGCGCAGAGCAGGATCACCCAGAGCGGGATCTGAAACTCCGGCAGGACGCCGCCCAGAACAAGGGCGAGACTGAAGACGCCGATGAACTTCTGGCCGTCATTGGAGCCGTGACTGAAGGCCATAAAGGCAGCGGACAGGATCTGGAGCCGCCCGAAGGTCCGCCGGACGGTCCCCGGCCGGCTCTCGGCGAACAGGCGGTACAGCATCGCCATGATGCCGAGCCCCCCCAGGAAGCCGAGGAAGGTCGAAAAGAGGAGGCCGATGAGGACCTTGCTCCACCCCTCCCACAAGAGCGCCGACGGGCCTGCGGTGGCCAGGCCCGCCCCGGTTAAACCGGCGATGAGGGCGTGGCTCTCACTGGTGGGCAGGCCGTAATACCAGGCCAGCGTGCTCCAGAAAATGATCCCGACCATCGCGGCCCCCACCGTGGTGAGGTTGAGGGCCTCGGGCTTGACAATCCCCTTCCCGATGGTCGTCGCGACCGCGGTCCCCGACATCGCCCCGAGGGCGTTGAGGACGGACGCCATGGCCAGCGCCTGGAAGGGCGACAGCACCCGGGTCGAGACGACCGTGGCAATCGCGTTCGGGGCATCGGTCCAGCCATTGACGAACTCTGCCGCCAGGATGAGCAGCAGGACGGGAAGGATGAGGAGCAGGCCGTCAGACATGGCGGGGGAGGAAGGACTCAGGCATTTTTCAGGGCGATACTCTCCACGATGTTCGCCACGTCCTCGCAGCGGTCCGTGGCCGTTTCGAGGATCTCGAAGATCTCCTTCCACTTGATCACATCCATGGGCGGGTGCTCCCCCTCGAACAGGGCGGCGATTGCCTCCCGGTAATTCTCGTCGGCCGCGTTCTCCAAGCGGTTAATCTCGATACAGTGCTCTTCGACATCCTCGAGCTTGGGCATATGGGAGACCGCCTTGACCATCTCCTCGGCCGAGGTGACGATGATCCCGCACATCTTTTGCGCCTCGGGGGCGACGGCCCCGATCTTGTACAGCACCATCCGCGACGCCGCGGCCTCAATGGCATCCATGACGTCATCCAACGCCGCGGTGAGGGCATGAATATCTTCGCGATCGATCGGGGTGATGAAGCTCTGGTTCAGCATCCGCATGATCCGATGGGTGATCTTGTCCCCCTCGTGCTCGAATTCCACGATCTTTTTCCACGACTCCTGGGGGTCCCGATAGTGCTCGAACATCTCCTTGAGGGCCCTGGCCCCTTCCAGGGCGTTCTGCGCCGCCTCTTTGAATAGATCGAAGAATTTTTCCTGGCGGGGCATCAACCGAAACATGGACCCTCCGGGGGCGATGACCGGGCTACGCCGTAGCCTACCAGCGCCCGGAACCCGTTGTCAACGATCCACCCGCTGATGGGTAGTGAGGAGGCGACTCCGCTCCCGGTGGCGTTCCAGCGCCAGGCGGATCAGCCGATCCAGGAGGTCCGGATACATCACCCCGCTCGCCTCCCACAGTTTGGGATAGACCGACGTGGCCGTGAAGCCCGGAATTGTGTTGATCTCGTTGACGTAGAGCGTCTGCGTGGCCCGCTCCAGGAAGAAATCGACGCGGGCCATGCCGGCGCAGTCGATGGCCCGATAGGCCCGGATCGCCTGCGCGCGCACCGCCTCTGCGAGCGTGGGAGGCAGGGGGGCCGGAATCCGGACCTCGCTCATCCCGGGCTCGTACTTGGCCTGGTAGTCGTACCAGGCGCGTTTAGGGATGATCTCGGCGACGACCGAGGCCTCGGGGCGGTCGTTGCCCAGGACACCACATTCGAGCTCGCGGCAGTCGAGCCCTCGTTCGACGAGGACTTTCCGGTCGTAGCGAAAGGCCGCCTCGATGGCGTGGGGGAGATCCGTGCGATGCTCCACCTTGCTCACCCCGACGCTCGAGCCGAGGTTGCTCGGCTTGACGAACATCGGGTAGCCCAAGGTCTCTTCCACCACCCGCATGACCGTTGCGGCGTCTTCTCGCCAGGTCGGTACCAGGAGCACGTGGTGCGGGGCCAGCGGGAGGCCGGCCTGGTGAAACGCCGTCTTCATCGCCACCTTGTCCATGCCGACGGCGGACGCCATGACGCCCGGTCCGACGTAGGGCAGCCCCAACAGTTCCAGCAGTCCTTGGACCGTCCCGTCTTCACCGTAGGTGCCGTGCAGGACCGGAAAGACCACATCGAGAGCGTCTGTCAGCCAGCGGCCCGTCTCGCTCCCCGGGTCGATCCGGACGAGGGGGCGGTCGGAGGCGCCGGGGACAACCCCGACCCTGCTCCCTTTCCCTTCGGCCAAACCCTCCGGTCCTTCCACCAGCAGCCACTCGCCATCATGGGTGATGCCGATGGAGATCACGTCATATTTCGATCGGTCCAGGGCCGCCAGGACGGATCGGGCCGAAGCGATCGAGACTTCGTGTTCGCCCGACCGTCCTCCGAACAGGATGCCGACCCGCATCCGTGCCACTGCCAAGGGATCCTCCGGCGACCGCTCCCGCTAGCGAGGAACGCCTATTCTGTGGTAGGCTCCCTGCGGACCAGGACCCCAGGGTCCGGCCGGGGGGTGCCATGATCCCGGGCTTCAACACGAACATTGCTCACGACAACCAGACGTATCACGTCCAGACCGAAGCCGTGGGCGGTGACGATCCCCACGTCCTCACATTGGCCTACCTCGGCGGTGCCGTGGTCGACCAGGTCAAGACAAGCACCCGGGAACTCCTCGGACCGCACCCCTCCTTCGAAGCGCTGCGCACGTTGATGATCCGCCAGCACCGCCAGATGATCACGGACATCCAAGCGGGAAAGACCGAGGGTGAGGCGGGGTGGTAATCGCTTCACGGACGCCCAGACCACCGCCGGGTGAGATCCGTATGGAGTCCCACCTGATCCAGGATCCGTCCGACAATCTGGTCGAGCATCTCGGACACACTGCTCGGTCGCTGATAGAAGGGGGGGATCGGGGGCGCAATCGTCACGCCCAATCGCGCTAATCGCAGCAGGTTCTCGAGATGGATCGCATTGAGCGGACTCTCACGGGGCACGAGGACGAGACGCTTGCCCTCCTTCAGGATCACATCCGCCGCCCGACCGATCAGGTTCTCGGCGAACCCCGATGCGATGCTTGCGAGAGTCTTCATCGAGCAGGGGGCGACGATCATGGCGCGGACGTTCGGCGAGACGTAGGAACCGCTGGCGAGGGGCGCCGCCACATCTTGGGCGGCGTGATAGAAGGTCGCGAGCGCCTTGAGATCCCCGATCGCCCGGGCCGTCTCCTCGAGGATCACGGTCTCGGCGCCCTGCGAGACAATGAGGTGGACCGCCTCTCCCCGCTCGGACAGGACTTCTAACAGACGGACTCCGACGGCAGCCCCGCTGGCCCCCGTGATGGCCAGAATCAACTCCTGCCCCGCCGCGCGCATCCCACCAGCCCTCGTGCCGGCACGACCGGGCCCAACATCGCATAGGGCTCCAGACGTGTCAACAGGAATCAGAGCTGCTTGTAGAGGTACGCGCCGAGGAGGAGACCCAGCAGGCTCGCGATATTGATGCGAACGGTGAAGCCGAAGGTGAGGGAGAGGATCTTGAGGTTCAGGGTCGCCGGCGGATCGAGTCCCGGGGTGATCCCCCGGGAAAAGATCCGCTCGAGAATACCACCGGGAAAGAGATAGGCGATCAGTTCTCCCAGGGCCGCGCCGATGAGGGCCCCCAGGATGATGATCACGAGAAAGGCAGCGGTCCCTCCCGGTTTCTTCGCCAGGGCTCGGCCCTCCGCTCCCTGCGGATCGTCCGCGCTGTATCGCGCCGGATAAGAGGCGGCTGTATGCTGGCACGAAAGACGAGCAGATGCAAGGGCGAAGATGCCGTCAGCGCGGGAGCGGCCTCCACGAAGTCAGGTATCTCGCGAGTGCGTCCGCCAGCGCCGGGATCGTGAACGCCTCGGGGATGACGTGGGGGACGAGACCGAAGCGACCGGCCGTCTCGGCGGTGACCGGCCCGATGCAGGCCACGGCCACGTCCTTGAGGAGGACGGACAGGTCCTCGCCGGGGAACATCTCGGCAAAGCCCAGGACGGTCGAGGAGCTGGTGAAGGTCACCGCATCGACCCCGCCGCCCCGCACGAGCTCCCGGGCCGCGTCCGCCTGATCCGCCACCAGCACCGTACGATACGCGGGGACGACGTCTACCCGGGCTCCCCGCGCCCGCAGCCCGGCCGGCAACGCCTCGCGCGCCTCGGCCGCCCTCGGCATCAGGACCCGAACCCCTCGCAGGTCCCGATCGAAGGCTTCGAGGATTGCCTCGGCGCGGTACTCGCCGGGCACCAGGTCGGGACGGAGGCCCGCGTCCTGTAAGGCGGCCGCCGTCGCGGGACCGATGGCGGCCACCCGAACCCCGTGCAAGCGTCGCAGATCGCCACCCCTTTCCCGGAGGCGCATCAAGAAGAAGCGCACCCCGTTCGCGCTCGTAAAGATTACCCACCCGTAGGCATCGATCCGATCAATCGCCTCATCGAGCGGCGTCCACGCATCCGGCGGATGGATGGCGATGGTCGGGCACTCGATCACCTCGGCCCCCCACTCCTCCAGCAGCTCGGCAAAGTCCCCCTGCTGGTCCCGCGCACGCGTGACGACGATTCGGCGACCGACGAGGGGCTTGGACTCGAACCACGCCAGATGCTCGCGCAGGCGGACCACCTCGCCCACGACGATCACCGCGGGCGGGCGAGCTTCTT
>DASRUH010000104.1:0-5278 GCA_035655535.1 Methylomirabilis sp. (SeqCode) | reverse complement strand
TCGCCGCCGCGCCGCCGTCCACCCGCAGGGCCGCGAGCTTCAGTCCCGCGTCGGCGATCATCGCATCGAGCACGTCCTTGGTGGAGAACGCCATCGCCTCGAGCGCGGCGCGCGCGAGATGGGCGCGCGTCGTGCCGCGCGTCAGTCCCACGAGCCACATGACCCGCTTCACTGCGATTCTCCTCCCGGGCCCACCGACGCACTCGACAACGCCGTCGTCACTCGTGCCTTTCGCCGACCCTTCTAACACCTCCGGACTCCTCCTGCCAAGCAAAACTTTGGTGCGGTACGGCCCTTGAACGATCGCACGAGTGTCCTGTATGCTAGAAGGGAAGGGAACCCGATCGACGGGGGACCGGGACGTGCAGTCGCGCCCGACACATTTCGCGATCACTCACCGACGGACACGCGCGGGACATCCGTTCGCCGCGGGTGTCCTCCTCGGCCTGCTGCTGCTCTTCGGCCTGTGCGTGCGGGAGGGGAGCGCAGAACCCTCAAAGCTGATCCTGGCCCTCGGGGACGATTCCTATATTCCCGCCGACGCGGTCAATGCATCGACGGGAGCCGCAGTGAAGACCGAACTCGGAAACCGGGAGCTGGTGGAATTTGCGGTCGTGATCCTCTCCAATATCGCGTACGATGTCGTTCCCCGGGCGGTGCGGGAACGGCTGCCGGAGTTCCTTCAGCAAGGGGGATCCCTCCTGATCACGGGGGGCCCGAACGCCTTCGGGAGCGGCGGGTACCAGTCGATCGCCTCCCTGATCCCCTTCGAGATCCGTGGGCGGACGGACTGGGTCGCCGCTCCCTTCAAGGCGGTCATCCCCTTACAACCGAACCATCCGATCCTGTCCGGCGTCACCTTTCGCACCGTGGGGACCTTCAACGATCTCAATCCAAAGCGGTCGGGCGCTGTGGAGATCGCCCACTACGCCGGCGGGGCGACCTTTGACGAGTCCGGGAAGATCGTCAGCTCGCGGTTCCCTTCGCCGTTAATCGCCGAGCAGAGCGTCGGCCAGGGGACGGTGCTTGGGGTCGCGTTCGACATCGGCCGGGAGATCCGGAGCGGCTGGAGCGACGGGACCCGCTTTGTCCAAAACGCCCTCACGTACCTGACCGCTCGGTCTCCGCTGAAACCCCGGACCACCGCGGACCTCCTGCAGGCTTTTCTGCGCTGGCAGGAATCGTGCGACGAAGAGCTGCGCCGCGGGAGGGGCGGTGGGGCCGTCTGGAGGGGTGCAGCCGCCGACTGCCGTCGCCAGCTCGCGGAAAGGCGCTATCCCCACATGGACCTCGTGGATCTCTGGCTGCAGGAGCGCCTCAAGATCGCCGAGCAGGTGGACAATGGAGAGCTCTCCGCACCGGAGGGCGGACTCCGCATCAAGGCCTTGAACACCCGCATCACAACCGTAATTGAGCAGCGCGAGAAGAGTGGAAGATAGGAGAGAGGGGCGTCCGGGCGGGCGTCTCAGGCGCGGCCGGGCGCACTCGCCCAGACGCCTTCGAACTTGAGAATGTGAATTCCCGGCCGCCACGCAGCCAGCGTCTGCACGGCCTCCGCAAAACCCGGGGCCGCCACCTCGACCAGCTCGACCTCGGACCTTGCGTCCAGCCGCACCCTGAAGAAGAACATCGGCATTGCCATCGGTTGTTCCCTCACAGCTTACGCCGACGTCTTATCAGAGCAACGGTCGTGCCACCCGGGACCTCGACTGTCCCGAAATGGTCCAAAAAGAGGATGTGCCGGGCACCGCCTCGGCGCACCTCCTGCGCCTAAGTCCTTATTTTTCCGGTGAGAACGCCGTGCGCGGTGATTTCAGCCGGCACCGACGGGGACGCTGAGTTTTATTTCGGCGCGGCCGCTTTGCCGAATTTCAAGGGCCCGTTCAAAAGCGCCAACGTGTCTATTTTTTCAACAACTGTACAGGAATCGACCTCGTGGTGAACAACGCGGGGAGATGCCCCTGTCCGCCGAGGGAGCGGTTCCTTCCTGAGAGGATCAGAAGGAATGATCCGGTGGAAGCGCTGACGGAAGGGCGAGCGTCTCGGCGCCCTCAAGGAGCAGCGGGTGCACGACGGTGATGGTGGGCAGGGGCGGAATTGAACCGCCGACACCGGGATTTTCAGTCCCGTGCTCTACCAACTGAGCTACCTGCCCACTCTACAGGTGATCGAGAGCGGTCGGCTCCGGAGTCGATCGGAGGACTCTACGGGAAACGGTCAGCAGGATACCAAATCGCAGCACGAGTGTCGAGGCCTTTCCAGGCTTGTCCGCAAATACGATTTGGGCTATGGTGGGTCGGACTGCACCGCACCGAGGAATCCGTTGCGCCGCGTGAAGCAAACATCGTATGCGAGGGTCGGCGTCGACTCGAGCAGGGCCGCCTCTTCCCTCAAGGGCCTGACGGCCTTGCTGCGCGAGACCTTTGCCTTTCGGAAGGGCATCGGTCGGGTCATGCTCCCTTTCGGATACTTCGCCAACGTCATCGATCTCGGAGCAAATCTCGGCCTGGCGATCTCAACCGACGGGGTGGGCAGCAAGGTCCTCGTAGCCCAGCTCCTGGGCAAGTTCGACACCATCGGCATCGACTGTATCGCCATGAACGTCAACGACCTGCTCTGCGTCGGCGCAGAGCCGCTCGCCCTCGTGGACTACGTGGCGGTGCAATCGCCGAATCGGCGGTTCCTGCGGGAGATGGGACGGGGGCTACACGAAGGGGCCCGTCAGGCCCGGATCACGATTCCCGGAGGCGAGATCGCACAACTGCGCGAGATCATCCGGGGTGTCCACAAGGAGGACGGATTTGACCTGGTGGGAACCTGCGTGGGCATCGTGCCGCTCGATCGGATCATCATCGGGCAACGACTCAAGCCCAAGAATGTCGTCCTCGGTCTCCGCAGCAGCGGGATCCACAGCAACGGCCTCACCCTGGCGCGCGACGTGCTCTTCCGTCGACACAAACTCCGCCCGGACCGGCATCTCCCCGAGCTGGGCCGGACGCTCGGCGCGGAACTCCTGGAGCCCACGCGCATCTACGTTCCTGCGATCATCGATATGCTGAAGAGCGGGTTGGATCTCAAAGCGCTCCACCACATCACCGGTGGCGGGCTCTTCAATCTCACCCGCGTCGCCGCGCCGGTGGGCTTCGTGATCGAGAGCTGGCCAGAACCGCAGCCCCTCTTCGGCCTCCTTCAGGCCATGGGGCGGATCAGCACCGCCGAGATGTTCCGCGTCTTCAACATGGGGATCGGTTTCTGCCTCGTCCTTCCCGACGACAGACGCCAGATCGATCGCGCCATGGCCATCGCCCGGAAGCACGGGGTCGCCTGTTACCGGTTGGGATACACGATCCGGGATCCCGAGCGGAAGATCTTCCTCACGCCCTACGGCCTGGTGGGACACCGGAACAGGTTTGTGTCCAGTGCACGGTTCAGGGTGCCCGGTTCACGTAAATCCCGCTCCTAGCGCTGCCGCTCCTGAGTGCCCCGGAGCCGCTTCTCGAGTCGATCGAGGGCGTTGGCGGTCTCCTGGCGCGCGCCGTCCAGGGCCTGCTGTAAACTCTCGACCTGCTGCCGGAGCTTCACATCGGCCCCCGTCCGCTCGTATGCCATGAGGGCGATCACGATGGCTGCAATGCTGACCAGCAGGGCCAGCACGGCCAATCCGCGGCCTCCCTTTTGTCTGTCAGCCACTTCACCTCACCTCATGCGCGTCGTGCGATAGGTCAGGCCCGGCGTCAACCCGCACGACGCAAGTTCCCGCCAGGAGATCGTGAAGCCCCCGCCTGCGGGGATGCATGAGCGCCAGGACGAACCCCAGACCCAGAGGGAGCAGGGCGCAACAATACCCGATCCAGCGCACGAAGGCGCGCCCGTATCCGATCGCCGCGCCATCCTGTCGCACCACCTGCACGCCCATGAGCATCTTCCCGGGGGTCTGCCCTCCCCCTCCCCACGACACGACGTGATACGCGAAGCTCACCGCAACGGCTGCACCCAGGGCGGCCGTCACCGCCCAGAGTTCGATCCGGACGGTCACTGCCCCGGCCACGGTCCCACCGCCGAGGGCAACAAGGTACGCAGTCGTCATGGCCAGGATGCTCAGGATGAGGAGAAATGGCGCATCCACCAGAAGGGCGATCCCTCGCCGCGCGATGCCGGCGGTGCCCAGGGAGGGAGGAACTCGAAGCTCCTCCGGCAGCGCGAGGCGGTTCCAGTCGACTTCGTGATCGAAGGCCTCCCCGGCGGCCGGACGCCACGCGGGTTTCGCCGCGTCCGATGGGTCCGCCGACTGCCCCTGACTCGACCCGACCGGCTTCGCGCAGCGCCGGCACGTGGGCCCGGCATCGAAGCTCACAAAGCCGCAATGAGGACAGCGCATCGTCCACCGCTTAACACAATTCCCAGCTGGGGTCAAGACTTGACCATCCCCGGTCCGGTGCTAGAATGGCTGTGATCACTGGAGCGGAGGCCATGCCCATCTACGAGTACACCTGTGCCGAATGTGGTCGCCAGGTGAGCCTGCTCATTTTGAATATCCATAACCCGCCGCCCGTCCGTTGTCCCCACTGCGGAGGCCAGCGCCTCGAGCGACTGCTCTCCCGCTTCGCCCGATTGCGCTCCGACACCGAGCGGCTCGAGGATCTCACCGATCCGGGTCGCCTCGGGGGTCTGGACGAAAACGACCCCGACAGCATCCGCCGATGGGTCACGCGCGCGGGCAAAGAGTTGGGAGACGACCTCGGCCAGAACCCGGACCCGATGATGGACGAACCCCTGGGCGATGAGGGCGACACCGATCCCTCCGGGTAATCCCGCTCCCCGCATTCCCGTCGAACCGAGGCTCGCGGCTGCCAGACCTGACCCGCGATCCGGTGCCTCCAACCAGGGCCGTCCCTCTCCTAACACCGGCCTGCCCGACCTCCGTGGGCCGACCAAAAACCGGCACCGCGAGAGCCGTGGGCCGTGAACAGGACACAGAAGATTCAGTGATTTCAGGGAGTTACGCCTGGCATGAATGATGCAACTCCCAAAGACATCTAAAGAGGTGCCCCTGCCTTCAGGGGCCACTCGACAAACGGTCGCAAAAACGGAGATTCTCATGAATGCACATGGCTTCAAAGTGTTGCAGCAAGAGCGGGGTATCGTCCTCATCCTGACGATGCTCGTCATGGTGGTCATGTCGATCCTCGGGCTCGCCTTTTTGACGACGGCCAAGACCGAGGACACCATCGCGGCCAACTACCGGAATCACACCGCGGCCTTCTATGCGGCCGAGGCG
>DASRUH010000103.1:0-2912 GCA_035655535.1 Methylomirabilis sp. (SeqCode) | reverse complement strand
GGCCATGCAGGCCATCCGGGTCCGAGTCTCCATGGAGGCACTGGCGATGTGGGGGGCCAGCACGACGTTCGGCAGCCGGAGGAGTCCCCGCTGGACTTTCGGTTCCCGCTCGAAGACATCGAGCCCCGCGCCCGCGATGGTCTTCGTCTTGAGGGCGTGCACCAAGGCCTTCTCATCCACGATCGGGCCCCGGGCGACGTTGACGAGGATGGCGGTTGCCTTCATCCCCTTGAGCTCCTTCGGCCCGATGTAATGGCGCGTTTCGGGCGTCAACGGCAGAACGAGCACCACGAAGTCCGACTCCTTGAGGAGGGTCGTCTTGTCCACGTACGTGGCGTCGAGCTCCCGCTCCTTGGCCTCGTTCCGATGCCGCTGCGTGTACGCGATGCGCATATTGAAGCCTCGGGCCCGCCGCGCCACCGCCGAGCCGATCCGACCGAGGCCGCAGATGCCCAGCGTCTTCCCGAAGAGGTCCCGCCCGAGAAACCCCATGAGCATCCACTCTTTCCACTTCCCGGCCCGGACGAACCGGTCCCCTTCCACCACGCGCCGGGCCGCGGCCATGAGCAGGGCCCAGGCGAATTCGGCGGTGGTCTCGGTGAGCACGCCCGGCGTGTTGGTCACCATGATCCCGTGCTTTGTCGCCGCCCGCAGGTCGATGTTGTCGATCCCCACGGCCACGTTGCTCACGACCTTGAGATGCGGATTGCTGCGCAGCACCGCGGCATCGATGGCGTCAGTGAGGAGACAGATCATCCCCGCCTTCCGCTTCAGGCGGCGGAGGAGTTGCTGTTTCGTGTACCGGACGTCGCGCCGGTTCAGGTCCACATCGCAGTGCGTGAACACGATGTCGAGGGCGGGTTGTGGCAGCATCCGGGTGATCAGCACCTTCGGCTTCACGGGGCGCCCTCCTATTCCGGATGGTGAAAACGGCACGGGGGGGGCGAGCGCCCACACTGTAAAAGCTGGTCCTGACCTTGTCAAGGTATTTGGGGCCGCGCGGAGCCGTTCGGCGTTGACAGGCCTCACACCGGATGGTAGAAACGGGCGGCGCGACGCGGCGGTCTGATCCGGAGGAGAGGAGGCGCACATGGCACCGACAGTCGGGGCACACTACACCATCGAGCGGCGGGTGGAACGGGAGCACTCGGCGGACCGGCACGGGAATCCGGGGGTGGATGTGTTTACCACGCCCGTGCTGTGCGAGTGGAGCGAAGAGGCGGCGGTCCGCGCCGTGCAGGATCAGCTCGATCCGGGCATGATCACGCTGGGGACGCGGATCGACCTGAAGCATCTCGCGGCGACGCCCATCGGGATGAAAGTGCGGATCACGGCCACCCTGAAAGAGATCGACGGGCGCAAACTCACTTTTGCCGTCGAGGGCTTCGACCAGAAGGAAAAGATCAGCGAGTGCGTGCACGAGCGCTTCATCGTGAGCAAGGGCCGCTTCCTGGAGAAGGTGGCCGAGAAGGCGAAGGGGTAGCACGCGCCCACCCGTGGCGACGGATCCCTGATAACCGCATGATGCTTACCATCGACGGCTCGCACGGGGAGGGGGGAGGACAGATCCTCCGCACCGCCCTCGCCTTGAGCGCGGTGCTTCAGCGCCCGGTGCGGATCGAGAAGATCCGGGCGGGCCGGCGGAACCCGGGGCTGCAGGCGCAACACCTGGCCGGGGTGGGGGCGCTGGGCGCCATCACGCGGGCCGCCGTCGAAGGGGCGACGGGGGGGTCCACGTTGCTCACGTTCGTCCCGCAGCGGATCGGCCCCGGCACGTATCGGTGGGACGTCGGCACCGCGGGGGCGATCACGCTCGTCCTGCAGGCGGTCCTGTTCCCCCTCGCCTTCGCCTCCGGGCCCTCCAAGATCGCGGTGAGCGGGGGGACCCACGTCCCCTGGAGCCCTCCCTTCCCCTACCTCGAACAGGTCCTCCTCCCTGTCTTGAAAGGCATGGGCCTTCGCGCATCGCTCCGGCTCACCCGCTGGGGCTTCTACCCGAAAGGTGGGGGGAGCGTCGAAGGGACGGTCGAGCCCTCGGCCGTCACGCCCCTGACGCTCGCCGAGCGCGGATCTCTTGTCGAAATTACCGGCCTCTCGGCGGTGGCCGGCGTCCCGGTGCGCGTGGCGGAACGGCAGCGGGATCGGGCGGTCGAGCGCCTCGCGGCCCTGGGGGTTCCCTGTCAGATCACGCTGTGCACGGCGGAGGCGTCAAGCTCCGGGACGATCCTCTTCCTCCTCGTCACGACCAAGGGCGGGCGGGCCGGATTCAGCAGCCTGGGGGAAAGGGGAAAACCGGCGGAACAGGTGGCCGACGAGGCCTGTGATCAGGTCTTTGACTACCTCAGCGGGACGGGGGCGGCGGACCCGCACCTGGCCGATCAGCTCCTGCTGCCGATGGCGCTCGCCCCGGGCCCCTCGCTGCTCACCACGTCCCGCGTGACCGAACACCTGGAGACCAATCAATGGGTCGTGGAGCAGTTCCTTCCGGGTCGCGTGCGGCTCGAGGGAACGGTGGGGGAGCCGGGCCGCGTTGTCGTCAATTGAGTGACCGGAAGCTCTGTGATAGTGTAGACGCGTACCGGATTCGACGGCTGTGGAGGTGATGGTATGGCGGAAGCGACACGGATTGGTCCGGCCGAGGTACGAGCGCGCCTGCAGTCGGGGACCGGGACGTTGCTCGTCTGCGCGTACGAGGACGAGGCCAAGTTCAGGAGGGCCCGGCTCGAAGGGGCCATCTCGCTGACCGCGCTCAAGGCGCAGCTGCCGTCCCTGGCGAAGCAGACCGAGATCGTCTTCTACTGAGGCTGACCGGACGACGCCAGCGCTGCCGGTCGGGCAGCCGAGTATATCCAGAAGGGATACCCCAACGCCAAAGTCCTCGCCGGCGGGATCGCCGCCTGGAAGGCGGCCGG
>DASRUH010000102.1:0-4016 GCA_035655535.1 Methylomirabilis sp. (SeqCode) | reverse complement strand
TTCAGGAAGTACCCCGTTAGCTCCTCATATCCTAGAAATTGCCGGACCGTATATCCGCAGATCTGACATCGCTTATAAAAGAAGGCCCAACCAGCTTCCCCTGTCTGCATCCGCCCGATCCGCTCCATCCGCCCGGTGCAGCAAGAACTTGGATCAGGCGGGGAGATGATTTCTTTTGGATACCGATCTTCAGGTCGACACTTGGGATCGTACCGAACGATTGTTAGCAAGTTCTCCATGACTGTCATGGTGGCTCAGATAGGAGTGCCTACTGAGGCACCCCATGTTTGTGGCCTGACAACCTCCCGGGGATGTGCGAGGTCAACCGGAGAGATCTACTGGCGGATGAGGCTGTCCGGGTAAGAAACTACCCCCACTCAGGTAGCCACGACATTAAAGGGGCAAGGGCCGTGCCAGACATTTCTAGGCCTAAGGACGGATCGGACTCCCCTGCAATATCCTGTCAATTCAGGGATCGAGGGCCTCGGATGGAATTAGATGCGCCCGAGAGTGCCGCATGCGATACGGGGAATTTCTGGGGGACGGGGAGTTTCTCCCTGGTCAGAAGCGGATGTTGTAAATCCGGATCTTGTGCGTCAAGGTCTTCACATCGATCCCCAGCAGTCGAGCGGCGGGCGCCTTCTTCCCCTGGGTGTATTTGAGGGCCCGCATAATGGAAAGCCGCTCGACCTCGGTCAGGGGGAGGGGCGTGTCCTCTTGCCGAGGCGGAGGCTCCGCGGAAGGGCGGATATTGGGCGGAAGGTCCTCCGGCCCGATGATCGTGCCTGGGACGAGGAGCACGAGCCGTTCCACGGTGTTGGCAAGCTCCCGGACGTTGCCCGGCCACGCATATCCCACGAGGAGCGCAAGGGCGGCCGGTGCGAGCGTCAGTTTCGGCTGCCCGGGAAGCTGGTACCGGACCAGGAAGTGCTCGACCAGACGGGGGATGTCCTCCCGCCGCTCCCGGAGGGGCGGGACCAGCAGGCTTACCACGTTCAGGCGGAAGAAGAGGTCTTCGCGGAAGTGACCGCCGCGGACCTCCTTTTCGAGGTCCCGGTTCGTCGCGGCAAAGATGCGGGTGTCTACCTGCCGCAGCCTTGTCCCGCCGACGCGGCGCAGCTCACCCGTATCGAGCACCTGGAGGAGCTTCGCCTGCATCGCCGGGCTCATCTCGGCTACTTCGTCGAGAAACAGGGTTCCTCCATCCGCCACCTCGAAGAGCCCGGCCTTCGCGCTGACGGCGCCGGTGAAGGCCCCCTTTTCGTGGCCGAAGAGCTCGCTCTCGAGCAGCTGGTCCTGAAAGGCGCTGCAATTGATCACGAGAAAGGGGTGCTCCGCCCGCGGGCTCGACTGATGGATTGCCCGGGCGATGAGCCCCTTGCCCGTTCCGGTCTCTCCGGAGATCAGGACCGGGGCGTTCGACGCGGCCACCCGGCCGACCATTTCGAGGAGCGGCCGCATCGCCGGACTCTCCCCGAGGATGCTCGCGGGGTCTTCCCGTTGCCCGACCATGCGGCGGAGCGCCGCGTTCTCCGCCTGCAGACGCCGCTTCTCCGCCGCCCGCTGCAGGACCGCCTCGACCTCCGAGAGCTTGAAGGGCTTGGTCAGGTAATCGGTGGCGCCGAGCTTCATCGCCGCGATCGCGCTCTCCACCTCGGGGTGCCCCGTGAGCACCACGACTTCGGCGGTCGTCCCGGTGCTCCGGAGGCGTCGCAACGTCTCCATCCCGCCGAGGCCCGGCATCTTGAGATCGAGGAGGACCACGTCAAATTCCTGCCGCGACAGGACCTCGAGCGCTTCCTCCCCACTCTGCGCCGTCCTCACCGCGCAGCCGCTCCGGGGAAGCTCCCGCTCCATGAGGACGCGGGTCGGTTTTTCGTCATCGACCACAAGCACCTGGATGGAGTGTCGCGCGCTCATGATCCGCTCCGCCCATCCGCCACGGCGACCGGGAGCCGGATCGTCACGGTCGTCCCCTTGCCCCTCCCGTCGCTTCTCACCTCGATGGAGCCTCCATGCTGTTCGACGATCCCCTGGCAGATGGCCAAGCCCAGGCCGGTTCCCCGACCGACCTCCTTGGTGGTGAAGAACGGATCGAGGACCTTCGGCAGATGCTCCGGCGGGATCCCGCACCCGGTATCCTCCACGCACAGCTCGACGGACCTGGAGGACTCGAGCGCCGTGATCCGCACCTCGCCCTCGCGCTCGATGGCATCCAGGGCGTTGGTCAAGAGGTTCAGGATCACCTGCTGCAGCATCTGGTGGTCGGCCTGAACCACGGGCAGGCCCGGCGGGAGGTCGAGCGCGATCCGCTTGTTGGCAACCGCAGCCTGACGGTCCACGATGGCCACGGTGTCCCGAATGAGAGAGGCCAGATCCACGTCCTCGAAGGTGGGTTCCCGCTGCCGTGCGAAATCCAGCAGCCGTCTCACGATGGCTGAGGCCCGTCCCACCTCTTCCTGAATGAAGGCGAGATACTCGGGCACGTCCCCGTACTCTTCCCGCGCCTTCCACGGCTCCGCCTGCGTGCGCCGCTGCAAGGCCTCGGCAAAGCCGGCCACCGACGAGAGGGGGTTGTTGATCTCGTGGGCGAGCCCCGCCGCGAGCCGACCGAGGGAGGCGAGCTTTTCCTGGCGGAGCAGCAGGTCCTGGGAGCGACGCAGTTGTTCGTACGAGCGCCGCACCTCCTCGTACAGGCTGGCGTTCTCGACGGCGATGGCGGCCTGCGCAGCCAGCGTGACCGCCAAGGCTTCATCCTCCCTGCTGAATTCGTCCGCTCCCTGCTTTTCCGTCAGGTACAGGTTGCCAAAGACCTTGCCCTTCGACACGATGGGGACGCCCAGGAAGGACCGCATGGGCGGATGATGGGGGGGAAACCCGTGTGCCCGGGGATCTGCGGTCAGATCCTTGAGCCGGAGTGGCTTCGCCTCCCGGACAAGCACACCCAGGACCCCCTTGCCCACCGGCAGGGGCCCGATCCGTGCCGTGGTCTCCTCCTCGATTCCGACGGTGATGAACTGGCTGAGACCCTCGCCAACTTCGTTGAGGACTCCCACCGCCCCGTACTTCGCGCCCACCACCTTGCAGGCCAGCTCCGCTATCTTCCGGAGGACCGATTCCAGCGACAGCTCCTTGGCCAACACCATGCCGGCCTCCACGAGGGCCCGGAATTGCTCGACGCCTCGGCGGACGACTCCCTCGCGTTCCTGGAGAAAGGCCAACGCCACAATGACCAGGATCCGGTTGGCCACGGATTTGAACATCTCCAGGGACTGGTTCAACCGGTCGGGCCGCTCCCGGTAGCGTTGGGCCAGCGATTCCTCGCATACCCCCTGAAGTGTGAGCAGCGCCCCGAAGATGTGCTTCGGAGTGAGGCGGCGAAGCACTCCCCGGGCCGCCATCGCCTTCGCCAGGGCCTGCGCCCGGTGGTAATGCCCCGTCTCGAGGCAGGTGAGGTGGGCATCGTAGATCGCGACCGAATCGGCCTCCAGCTCCTCCGCGCTGCCCCCGCGAAGATAGCGCCGGGCCTCCATCTCTTTCATCCATCGACGGCGCAACGACCCCTCGCCCCTCCGCAGATGGGCGAGCATCTCCTGGAGGAGCGGGGCGCCCCCGGATCTCGCCCGGACTCGTTTCGCGGTGGCGGGAGGTTTTGTGCCCATCGCGTCTCCTGATGCGGGACGATGACGCGGCCGTGGAACGCAACCGTACGATCAGTATAGCTCCAAACGGCCCGTGGAGAAACCCCCGCCCTGCCTGGCGCGCTGGTGCTGTACTGGATCCTCCGGATGGTGAGGCTCCGGCGCCCGGCATCGTCGCGGGCGGAGCAACCGGCCCTTGAGCCCCTCGCGGGTCCGACCCCGGCCGAGGAATCATCTACACGCGCTTGAGGATACTGGCGATCTCTCGCGCCGTGTAGGCCCGGAGCGTCTCGGTCCGGACGTTGCCGAGAGAGCCGGCCGCCAAGAGCAGCGCGCTCGCCGTGTCATCGTCGGGGACTTCGATGATGGTCACGA
>DASRUH010000101.1:0-2474 GCA_035655535.1 Methylomirabilis sp. (SeqCode) | reverse complement strand
ACGACCGAGGGGGACACCTGGGGATGGGCCGGGTTCATGTGCTGGACCTGCGAGAAGGCCCCCGGCGAGGAGTTCCTCCAGCGCCGGTCCGCCGCGCAGATGCGGGAGGCCTGAGCGCATGGACCACACCCCCGAGTGCGTGCGAGCCCGGAAGGCATTCGACCGCGCTAGGCGGGAAGACCGCGACAGCGATACCGGCTGGGACGCTTACCGCGCCAGCGCCGCCTGCCCCGTCTGCCAGGAGCGAGCATGACCCCCTGTCCCGACTGCCGCACCGAGACCGTGACCATCGGCGAGCGCACTTTCGAGGCCGCGCGCCCGTGCTCCGAGCACCGCCCGCCCACGCCGATCCGGAGCCTTGTCGCGGGCAAGGACATCCGCAGCAAGGACGATGCGCTGACGGAGTTCTTCGCGTTCCACCGCCGGCACAACGGGAATCGGCGCACGGATCCCGTGGACTTCATCGCCGTGGAAGACGTAAAGCCCGACGGCGGAGGCTACTGGATCACCTATCAGGTCCCGCCGAGGATGAGACTATGACCGCCCCCCGCCTGACCTGCCAGCTCCCCCACGATTGCCGCCATAGCCCCTCCTGCCAGTTTCACCATGACAGCGAGAGATGCGGCTACGAGGCCGACAGCTACTCGGAGCTCCGGGCGCACATGAAGGCCGAGCACAAGTCCCGCTGACCTGAGCCACACCCCATGATCCCGCCGGCCCGTCACCGGCGGGGGAGGGCGTCAGCCGACGCGCGTTGTCTTGAGAATCTGAAGGAGGAGACCCTCCTTCCTGGCCGGCTCGGGAATACGCACGGAGACCCAGGAGTCCGTGTACTCCATCTCCAGGACATCCCCGGCCCGGATGCCCAGCCCCCTGAGCCAGTCCGAGGGCAGCGTGACCACGAGTCCGCTCCCGTTGCGATAGACCTTGGTAGGGCGTTTCACGTCAGTACATGTATCTTGCCGCCCCTATAAATATCCTCCCCCGGATGCCCCGGCACAATGAAAGATGGGCCTACCCCCCCTGCGCGGCGCCCGAGGGGGTGAACGCACAAATGTCTGACACCAAGGAGTTCGTCACGGGCTTCGTTGGCATCCTCATCATGGTCGTCATCTTCTTCGCCTTGATCGGCACCATCCTCGATCAGATCGCGAACACGACCCTGACGGGAGCCGCGCTCGCCCTCGTGAACCTTCTGCCGGTGCTGCTCGCCATCGCCCTCGTCCTGGTCGCGGTGAGCTTCGCCATCCAGAGGTTCCGCGGCGGTGAGTGAGCCTGCGGTCTTCATGACCGCCCGCCGCCTGAGGCTTCCCCTCTTCCTCCTCGGGGCGATGTTAGCGTTCGCCCCGATGGCACTTTCGACAAACGCCCGTGCGAATGTCTTCACGGACGTTCAAGCAGCCGTAGCGGATGTGCTGGAGTCGGACAATGAGACCGGAGGCTATGCCGTCGGTCTTCTGGCCATCATCGTCATCCTCCTGATCGTGATCGTGTTCATGGGTGCCGTAAAGAGCGAGAACCCCCTCTTTCTCTCCGTCGCCGCCCTCGCCGGAGTGGCGTTCGTCACGCTCGTACAATGGTGGCCGTGGTGGTCTGTCATGTTCATCTTCGTCCTCGGCGTTCTCTCCGTCGTTCTCGGACGCGGAGGGGGCTCTTCCGAATGATCGAGCCCAAGCTGTTCTACCTGCCTGCTTTCCCTCTGCTCGCCATCCTGTTCTGGGCGTACTATCGTGTCAAGGACCAGGCGAGCTTCTGGTACTTGCCCCGCATCCCTCAGACCTATCTATTCGCCGCTGCCATCCCTATCCTCGCGGTGATGCTCCTCACCTCCATGCTCGGAGGCCAATGAGATGTCGAACGACACGAGCCAGCTCACCAAGTATGTGGTCATCGTCGCGGCCGTCGCCATCTTCGCCATCTCGATCAACGACTGGAACCCGAGCGCTCCGACCGTGGCGGGCTATTCCACTCTCCAGACAACCATGCAGGCCGACCCGTTCAACAACACCCCCTCGTGGCCGAACTTCGGGAACTACACGGACACATTCACCGGCAACTACACCTGCACGCCGGACGTCGCCTTCTTCGGCCTCAACTGCATCAGCGTGTTCTTCGACTGGGTCGTCGGCGCGATCTTCTGGATCGGCGGCGCATTCCTCTGGCTCATCGTATCCATCGGCACCGCCCTGTGGTTCCTCGGCCTCTTCCTGTGGTGGCTCGGTTCTCTCGTGGTCGCGTTCTTCGGCGCCCTCCTGGGCACCGCCACGCTCACCTTCGACGGGATGCCCATCCAGGTCCAAGCCCTCATGTGGGTCATCATCCTGCCCATGCTCGTGTTCATCGTCTTCCTGATCCTCCGGTACATCCGGGGGCAGAGCTGAAGGGAGGTGAAAAGATGGTCCGAATCCGAGTGAAGCCCTACAGAGTCAGGGGGCACAGCCGACGCAGTCCAGGGCGCCGCGGTGGCGGCGGTC
>DASRUH010000100.1:0-6929 GCA_035655535.1 Methylomirabilis sp. (SeqCode) | reverse complement strand
GGTTGAGGGTCCGGTGACGCAGCGCTCGGTCCTCGACGCGCTCGAGGCCCGCTATCCGGTGCTGCGCGGGACGATCCGCGACCACGGTACCCAGCGCCGTCGGCCGTTCGTGAGGTTCTTCGCCTGCGAGCAGGATCTGTCCCATGAGCCACCGGATACCCCGCTACCCGACGCGGTGGCGACGGGTGCAGAGCCTTTTCTGGTCGTGGGGGCCATCGCTGGAGGTTAGGGGCCACGTAACATCAAGGACAGCATGAATCTGAAACGTATAAACACGAAGACGTTTAATTCAGGGGTCGTTGGACTTTACTCTAGCAAGGGGGCTGACGAATGAAATCGAAGTGTTGTGCCATCCGAAATCAGCCGGTCGACGTGGATCTGATTCTTCTCCTTATTCGAATCATCTGCGGATATGCATTCGTACTTATTGGATGGGGAAAAATTCAGCATCCCCGGAATTGGATGGGAGACGAGTCGTCTGTCCCCGGAATATTGCAAGCGCTAGCTGCCATCTCTGAATTCGGTGGCGGAATTGCGCTGATCATAGGTCTCCTGACGCGCCTAGGGGCCTTTGGGATTGGCTGTACCATGGTGGGTGCCATCATCATGCATCGCTTTGTCATGGGTGATCCGTTTGTGAATCTCACTGGCGGAAGCTCTTATCAACTTGCGGTCGTCTATCTCTTGATTGCTCTTCTCCTTGTGATTCTAGGCCCAGGCCGGTTTTCGCTGGATCGAAGAATCTTTGGAGTAAAGCTATGAAGGGCGCCGAGGTCCAAACGGAAACGCCATTGAGCTCTTCCATCGGGCTTCTGCACGGCCTGGGACAGGCCTCGGTGCTGACGGGTCTTACCACGCCATGGTGCGGAAATAATGCGAGCCCAAAGTACGGTCGTGGTGTATCTTACCTCCGCGGAAGATCCAGGGGTGTCTGGTGGCCGGCAGTGTCGGAGGAACGGTCATGGAAGAGTTGAAGCAGGCGTACGTGATCCTCATGGAGTATTTATTGCTGCAGAGTTATCCGATTGCCGTCAAGATGCTCGCGGCCGGCGAGCCGATCCCTGAGAAGGCCCGGCGTCCCTCGCGGGACATGGACCGCCGCTTCTCCACCTGCCAGGGCTACAACATGGTACGGCGCTACGGGTGGACCATCGCGATGACCAAGGAGGATATGCAGTGCGCGCTAGGGGTGCTGGTCCTGGGATTCGATAAGCCGCTTCCCCTCTACACCCAGGGGAATCTCTGCGAGGGGATGTACACCGCGACGGCGGAGGCCGGAGCCCGCTCCGAGGCGGCGGTCGATCGGCACGAACCCGGGCGCTACCGGACGATCCTCATGGCCCCACTCCACAAGGCAGAGTTCAGTCCCGAGGTCGTCTGCCTCTATGGGAATGCCGCGCAGATCATGCGTCTAGTGCAGGCCGCCCTCTGGCACCGGGGGGGAAAGCTCACGTCGTCTTTCGGCGGCCGCCTCGACTGCGCCGACCTCCTCGTGACGCCTCTGAAGACAGGGGAATGCAACGTCGTCCTCCCCTGCTCCGGCGATCGGATCTTTGCCCAGGTCCAAGATGATGAGATGGCCTTTGCCATCCCGTACGACCGCCTCCCTGCGGTGCTCGAGGGGCTGCGGGAGACCCACAAGGCCGGCCATCGCTACCCGACCCCGTCGTACCTCCGTTACGAGGCCAAATTCCCCGAGAAGTATATGGCTCTCTTTCCCTTGTGGGAGGCGGAGGCGAAGCAGCCGGCAGGGGATGGACAGGCCGGCGCCTAAAGGATCAGGCGCATCCCGTCGTACGCGATCTCGTCGGCGATGTCGTGGACTCGGGCGAGCGCATCGTCATGCAGGTGGGTGAGGAGGAGGCGCTTGCATCGCAGCTCGGCCCGGTGCTTCCGGATCTCTTCGTAGCTCAAGTGGAAACGGATCTTCCGGTCATAGCGGTAGGATTCACTCAGAAAGAGATCGCACCCGTCGGCCAGCTCGATGAGGTTGTCCGTCCACTCGGTGTCACCGGAATACCCCAGGACCTTGCCTCCCGCCTTCACCTTGAGCCCGTACGCGATCTCTCGCACGTGGTGCACAACCTCCAAAGCGAGCACCTCGATCGGCCCGATCGGCGTCCACTTTTTCGGGGTCAGCTCCAGATACTTGACGGCGAATCGCCGGTCCATCAGTTCCTTGGTCTCTTTGTACATCAGGCCCCAGAGGCCCTCGATGCATTGTTCGGTGCCCGGCGGCCCGGCGATGATGAGCGGCTCCTGCCGCCGCGTCAGAAACTGGTATTGCAGGAAAAGAAAGGGGATACCTGCCGCATGATCCGCGTGCAGGTGGCTTAACAGGATCGCCCCGATGTTCCCCGGGTCCAGCTTGAGCCGCTTCAGCGATATGAGCGTGGTGGCCCCGCAGTCGAGGAGGAATGTCCATGTGGGGAGATTGACGAGAAAGGCGGCGTGATTCCGCCCGCCGCTGCCGAAGGCGTCCCCCGAGCCGAGGACGATGAATTCTGCCTTCCCTTCAGGGGCCGCCCCGTGCGCTCCTGCTTCCCCCCTGTCGTGAGCCATCAGCGCTCCCTCCCCCTCAGAGCAGTCAACCCTACACGGTCCGATGCTCGAATGCTCGCGCCCTCGCAGGCGAGAATGCTAGCATGGAGCTCGTCCCTCGCCCGTATACCGGCCAGATCGCTTCACGGGCGCGGGTTGATGATCATCCACGTACCGAGGGCCCGGGCCAGGCGTATCCCTCCCTGATCGAAGACATCCCCTTCTCCGACGACGAGGTGTTTGCCCTGTCGGATGACGCGGCCCTGGCCGGTGAGCACGCCGCCGGTCGCTCCCTCGAGGAAGTTGATCTTTAGCTCGGCGGTGACCAGCCGGACCCCTTCGCCTGCGCTACTGTACGCCGCCCAGCCGATCGCCTCGTCCAACAGCGTGCAGATCACCCCGCCGTGCACCACGCCGCTGCGGTTCATCAGGAAGGGTTTCGCCGCGATGCGCACCTCGGCCTCGCCCGTTTCTCCGCGAACGACTTCCTCGCCGATCAGGTCGCGGTAATGCGGTGGTTTCTGCTTCCGCCGGGCGGCAGCCATCCGCTCACTGAGCGCCAACAGCTCGGCCCGCGCCTCGTCGCCGAGGGACCGGAATCGTTCGACGAGTTGTCGCTCCTCCAGTGTGAGGTCCACCGGTGACTCCTTTCAGATCCGCTTGTTGAATCTTCCCGCGTATCCCGTCAGCTCTACATAGCCGTGGCCGGTTATGGGCTGGCCGGCGTAGGTCCCCCGGACATGGACGCTTCCCTCCCAGTAAATCACCTGGGTGCTCCTGCGGGTATCGAGCTCCTGGTCAGGGAAACTCGGCGTGACCATGAGCGCGAGGCCGTGGTCCGGGATCCGGATGTCCCATCCACTCGGGTAGGTCGCCCCCGTGCGGGGACTCGTCCAGGTTCCGGTCGGATGGATGTCGACCTGCGCTACCGTCAAGGGCACCGAGGTGCCGTCCGGCGGCATCAGCGTCCCGCTGGACTGGCGGTCAGGGCGCCCCCCGCTCCGGCGCATGACGTAGAACATGAGCTCGACGCGGTTGTCGAGCTGCAGGCCGAACCAGTCCCATCCCTCGTGCTCCTCGTGAAGCTGGCTGCTGCCAAATTCATGATCCATCCAGCTCCAGCCGCTGACCCGCACGGTCCGGCCGCTGATGCCCATCGTCCCGGTCGTTGTGAGGCGGGTCAGCGAGTAGTAGTGCGAAGCATACCCGGCCCCCTCGCCCTTCTGGCTCACGCCCCCGTGGCCATGGATCGCGGGCGGCTTTGCAGGGATGAGGGTGAGGTCCACCGCATATCGGTCGTCCTTGGCGCGGAGGCGGTGGGTCTCACCGTCGGCCTCCAGCCGCCAATCGCCGTTCCACACCTTCAGTGCCGTGGTGCTGGCCCCGGCGGCCTCCAGGGCGCCGCGGTTGAGCCGGTCCGTGAAGTGAAAACGCCGACGGCCGAGGTCCGAAATCGCGAAGTGGGCGAGAAAGAGGTCGCGCACCGTCCAGCGGGACGGGTTCGTCGCGGGGGATCCCCCTTCGGTGCCCACCCGGAAGAAGGTCACCTGGTAGCCGTACCGTTCGCCATCGGCCGTGTCGAGGTGGCCGGTGTAGTACCACCACTCCGTCTTGAAATCCGGGTGGCTGAAGTGGTCCCGCGGGAACTCGAACCGATAGCCGGGCAGGGCGCGGCGATACTCGCGTGCCTCGGCGACGACGAAGAGGACGAGGAGCAGAAAGAGCAGCTCCACGAGCGGCGCGCGACGGGGTCTCATCTTGCGCCGACTCTAGAACATGGGGCATCCGGTGTCAAGGCGGTGGTCCCTTCGCCGAGGCGGGGCGCTCTGCCGGCGACCGGGCGCCGCGTGTCGCGGTTGGACATTGACAAGAAGCCGCGGGCGCGGTATGGAGCGGACGACACGCCGGGGCCGGTGGGCCGGGCGCGACGCTGGCCGGGCGGTCGCAGAGGGCAACAGGGTTCGGGGAACCTTTCCCCGGCCGTCTGGTCTAATGAGAAGAGAGGGCCGCTCGCGCCTCCGAGGCCATGCTGTTGACAGGCAGGGATTCGGATCATGATCTTGTGGATCGGGTCTTGGCGGGAGATCGGGAGGCCTTTACCGCGATCGTGGAGCGGCACCAGCGGAGGATCTTCAATTTCATGTATCGGATGGTCGGGGACAGGCCGACGGCGGAGGATCTCACCCAGGAGGTTTTTCTCAGAGCGTACGAGGCCCTGCCCCGCTTCCGCAAGGCGGCGGCGCTCTCAACCTGGCTGTACCGGATCGCCCATAACCACTGCCTCAACGTTCTCGGCGAGAGAGGGCGTGAGGTCGTCATGACCCCGGCGAACGGATCCCCGGATGCCAACCCTATCGCGCTGGCGGCCGACCCCGGGGCCTCCGCCGAACAGGTGCTCGAGCAGCGGGAGCTGCGGGCGATCGTCCAGGAGAAGCTCAACGAACTGACCCCGGAGCACCGGGCGATTCTGGTGCTGCGCGATATCCAGGGCCTCTCCTACGATGAGATCGCCACCGCGCTCCATCTCGAGGGAGGCACGGTCCGATCGCGGTTGCACCGGGCCCGGATGGAGCTGAAGGAGAAGCTCCGAAGGTATCTGGAGGCGTGATGCAGTGCGAAGACATCCAAGAGCAGTTATCGGCGTATCTCGAGGATGCGCTCGAAGCGGGGGCGCGCCGGGTGATCGAGGACCACCTCCGGGAGTGTGCCGGATGCTGCACGGAGCTCACGCTGCTCCGGCGAACCGTCGCCACGCTCCGGTCCCTGGAGGAGCTCGAGGCACCCCCGCGTCTTGCGGCCGCCGTGGACAGGCGCCTCCCGACCCGGGGTCCATCCCCGTGGGAGCGCCTGGCGTCCTGGCTCTTCATCCCCCTCCATGTGAAGGTCCCGCTCCAGGCGGTCGCCCTCCTCCTCGTGAGCCTCGGGGCCGTGTATCTGTACCGGTCGGCTCCGGAGCTTGCGGAGGCGCCCCGCCCTTCCGTGGCGCCCGAGTCGGCTTCTCGGGATCTGCATGCCACGGGTCCCGCGTCGGCGCCGGAGGAGGCTGATCGGCTCGATCGGGCTGCGCGTGCACGACCCGCCGAGGAGCCGGCCGGGCGCGCGGAGGGTCGGGCCGAGATGCGGAAAGAGCGCACAATGCAAGAACAGGAAAGTGCCGGCGCCCGCGCCCCGCGGTTTCGACAGGAGGCCCCGGCGGCCGCCAAGCCGCAGACTGAGATCGAGACGCAAGAAAAGCGTGAGGCGTTTGGGGACACAGCGGGCGCCGCTCGCGCCCTGCGAAAGCAAGCTCCGGTAGGCGCCACGTCGGCGTCTCCGTCGGCGGAGGTGATCCTCAAAACCTCCGATCCCGCCCGCGCCATCGTGAAGATTCGGGAGATTGTCGGGGCGCTGGAGGGGAAGGTTGATGAGAAGGAGGAGGGTACCCTCATTGTGACGATCCCCGCCAAGGCCTCCGCGCGGTTTTTCTCTGGTCTCAAGGATTTGGGCACCCTCGTCTCCCCGCCCGCAGAGTCCCCGTCGGCACCGTCCTCGGAGGGACCGGTCACCCTGTCCATTCGTCTCATCCCGTAGAGAGCCGTCGAGGGAACTTTCTCCCCGCCTCCTTGTCCAATAGGGTGTCGGCAATCCACACCAAGACAAGGAGGTTTCGATGCGACCCTATACTCGGTTGTTGCTGCTCTCGACCCTGCTCCTCTTGACGATCACCCCGGCGCGGTCTCCGGAAGCGGGCCCGGCGAAGATGCCGACCGCCACCGAGGAGCACCAGCAGGCTGTGGCGGTGACGATCTACAACGGCAACCTGGGGCTGGTGAAGGACATCCGGAAGATCGAGCTCCCCTCGGGTCTGTACGATCTCCAGTTCATGGACGTGGCGGCGCAGATCAACCCGACCACGGTCCATCTGAAGTCCCTGACCGATCCGAAGGGGCTCCGGATCCTCGAACAAAATTACGAGTACGACCTGCTCAATCCCCAGAAGCTGCTCGAGAAATACGTCGGCAAGACGATCAAGTTGTGGGAGAAGAACCAGTACACGGGCGAGGAGCGGCAGGTGGACGCCCTGCTCCTCAGCGTCAACGGGGGCCCCATCTACCAGATCGACGGCGCCATCCATCTCGGCCATCCCGGGCGGGCGATTCTCCCGGCGATCCCGGACAATCTCATCGCCCGGCCGACGCTCATCTGGCGCCTCGACAACAGCCTGCCCCGGTCGCAGATGATCGAGGCGACGTATCTGACGGGAGGCATCACCTGGCGCGCCGATTACGTGCTGACTCTGAACGCGGAGGACACCCGGGGGGACCTGAACGGCTGGGTCACCATCGACAATCGCAGCGGAGCGACCTACAAAAACGCCGCGTTGAAACTCGTGGCGGGTGATCTGAACC
>DASRUH010000099.1:0-2025 GCA_035655535.1 Methylomirabilis sp. (SeqCode) | reverse complement strand
CAACCCGGTCTTCTACGTGGGGGCCAAGACCGGTCGGGACGGCATTCACGGTGCCACCATGGCTTCGGAGACCTTCGATGAGAAGAGTGAGGAACGCCGCCCCACGGTGCAGGTGGGGGATCCCTTCCGGGAGAAGCTGTTGATCGAGGCCTGCCTGGAGCTGATGCGGACCGATGCGCTGGTCGGCATTCAGGACATGGGGGCGGCCGGCCTCACCTGTTCGAGCTGCGAGATGGCCAGCCGCGGAGGGACCGGCGTGGAGATCGACGTCCGGCTCGTGCCGCGGCGGGAAGAGGGGATGACACCTTACGAGGTGATGCTGTCTGAATCTCAGGAGCGAATGCTGCTGGTGGCGCGGGAGGGGGCCGAGCGGACCGTGCAGAAGATCTTTGCGCGATACGATCTGGATGCGGTGGTCGTGGGCCGGGTGACGGCCGACGGACTGATGCGGGTCCGGGACGGCAAGCGGGTCATGGCGGAGATCCCGGTCAAGGGGCTCGTGGCGGATGCCCCGGTCTACCGCCGACCGGCTGTCCGGCCCGCCTGGCAAGATGAGGTCCAGCGCCTCGACCTCCATCAGATCCCCCTGCCGCGGGAGTGCGGGGAAGTGCTCTTGCGGCTGTTGGCCTCCCCCACCATCGCCTGCAAGGCGACCGTGTGGGAGCGGTACGACCACATGCTCTTTCTGAACACGGTCGTCGGCCCGGGCGCCGATGCCGTGGTGCTCCGCCTCAAGGGAACCGAGCGGGGTATTGCGCTGGCCATGGACGGCAACGGCAGGTATGTTTTTCTGGATCCCTGTGTCGGCGGAATGATCGCGGTGGCCGAGGCGGCCCGGAACGTGGTGACAAGCGGCGCAGAGCCGGTCGCGATCACCAACTGTCTCAATTTCGGAGACCCCACGCGGCCCGAGATCATGTGGCAGTTTGCCGAGGCGGTCCGCGGCATGGCCGAAGCCTGCCGCGCCCTGCGCACGCCTGTCACCGGCGGCAATGTGAGCTTCTATAATGAGACCATGGGACAGGCCATCTTCCCCACGCCGATCGTCGGGATGCTGGGGATTCTCGCCCACATTGACCATGCCACCACGCCGGGCTGGAAGGGGGCAGGGGACGTCGTGGTCTTGTTGGGTCAGACGCGGGAAGAGTTGGGGGGGAGTGAATACCTCAAGGTCTATCACGGCTTGATCCAGGGCCGGCCCCCGACGATCGATCTGGATCTCGAGCGACGGGTCCAGCAATGCTGTCTGGAGGCGATTCGGGCGGGCCTCGTGCGATCGGCTCACGACTGCTCGGATGGGGGACTCGCGGTGGCGTTAGCCGAAAGTTGTATCAGCGAGCCGGAAAGGCACATCGGCGTCGAGGTCAACCTTTCCGAGACGGGTCGGCCTGATGCCCTCCTCTTCGGTGAGGGCCAGTCCCGGATTCTCTTCTCCCTGCGGGAAGCCGATCTCGGTAGACTCGAGGCGATTGCTCTGCGCCATGCGGTTCCGATCACGATCCTCGGGCGAACAGGCGGCTCCCGATTCCTCTGTACAGGCCGAACGTTCACGATGGATCTTCCCGTGGCCGCTCTCGATCAGGCCTGGCGGGGGTCCCTGCCCACCCTGCTTCGTCAAGGGTGAGGGAGGACGAATGAAGACCATCAACATCGGTCTGGTCGGTTTCGGGACGGTCGGCACGGGCGTCGTCAAGCTCCTGAAAGGGCAAGCCCCGCTGCTCCAGCGCCGCCTGGCCGCGCGGCTCCGGCTGAAACGGATCGCCGACCTCGACCTCACGAAACCGAGGGATGTCGAGGTGGACCCCAAGATCCTCACCACGGACGCACGCGAGATCATCGAGGATCCCGCCATCGACATCGTCATCGAGCTGATCGGCGGGACGACGGCGGCCCGCGAGGTGAGTCTCGCCGCGCTGCGCAGTGGCAAGCACCTGGTCACTGCCAACAAGGCCCTGCTGGCCACCCACGGCCTCGAGCTGTTCAGGGCGGCGGCCGAGAAGCGGGTGGATCTGGGGTTTGAGGCCA
>DASRUH010000098.1:0-4176 GCA_035655535.1 Methylomirabilis sp. (SeqCode) | reverse complement strand
TTCGCCGCCATGATCCTGCCGCTCCGATGTCCCTCGGCCGAGGCCTCTCATCCGACCCCTTGCATTCCGCGTGCCCATTTCGGTCGGGGCGGCTCCCAGGGCCCAAATCGGAAAAGCGCCCTCCCCAATCAAGGAAAGGCGCTGTACCCGCTCCTTCCTACCCGGCAACGGCGAGCTGGCGGAAGTCGGCGATCCGGATGAAGAGGCCGGCCGCTTCGGCGAGCAGTCCCAGACGGTTCTCCCGGATCGCCGGGTCCTCGGCCATCACCAGGACGTCGGTGAAGAACCGATCCACCACAGGCCGCAGGGTGGCGATCCGCTTCAACGCCTCTTCGTACTCCCCCCGGTCGGCCAGCCGCGCGACCTCGACCTGGAGCCCTTTGACGGCGCGGTACAGCGCCTTCTCTGCCTCCTCCCGCAACCGGCCTTCCTCCGCCGTCCGGGCAAAATTCGGTGGGAGAATGTTCGCCACCCGCTTGAAGGCGACCATCATCGATGCAAATGCGGGGTCCTGCTTGGCCTTGGCCAAGGCCTGGGCGCGGCCAAAGGCCCGCGGCACGTCATCGAAGCCGGCCTGCAGCACCGCGCTCGCCACATCGGGCGGAATCCCGCGATCGGCCATGATCCCCTCGCAGCGCATCCGGAGGAACCCCAGGACGTCGCCGGAGGCCTCCGCCTGCGGCCGGGTGATGCGGTCCGCCAAGAGCTCCAGGGCCTTGCGCGTCAATGCCGAGAGCGAGACGGAAGCCTCCCACCCCGCCAGGATCAAGATCACCCCGAGGGCCGCCCGGCGCAAGGCGTACGGGTCCTCGGAGCCGGTCGGAACCATCCCGATCCCGAAGCAGCCGGCGATGCTGTCCATGCGATCCGCGACGGCGACCAAGGCGCCGGCCTTCGATTTCGGCAGCGCGTCCCCGGCAAAGCGCGGTAGGTAGTGCTCCTCGATGGCGGCTGCCACCTCCGGGGTCTCCCCGCTCATGGTCGCGTAGGTGCGCCCCATCACGCCCTGCAGTTCCGTGAACTCCCGGATCATCCCGCTGGCCAGATCCGCCTTACACAGCGTCGCGGCCCGCCGGACCGTCCCGTCGAGGGACGGATCCACGCCCTTGGCCACGAAGGCCGCGAGCTCCGTGATCCGTCGGGTCTTATCCAGCAGGGTGCCGAGCCGCTCCTGGAAGAGGATTTGGCCCAGGCGGGGGACCAGCTTCTCGAGCGGGAGCTTCTTCTGGTCTTCCTTCAAGTAGAAGTCGGCATCCGCCAACCGCGCCCGCAGGACGCGCTCGTTCCCCACGCGGATGGCACCCATGTCCCTGACCTTCATGTTGGAAATCGCGACGAAGTGCGGGAGGAGTCTCCCCTCCTTGTCCACGACCGGGAAGTACCGCTGGTGCTTCCGCATGGGGGTGATGATCAGCTCCTTCGGGAGACTGAGATACTTTTCGGGAAAGCTGCCGCGGACGAGATTCGGATACTCCACCAGGTGGATGACCTGCTCCAGCAGGTCCGGCTCGACCACCGCCCGGCCGCCCACCTGCGCGGCGGCCTTGGTGACGAGCCGCTTCACCAACTCGCGGCGCCGGTCCTGGTCCACGATCACGGAGGCCTTCTCGAGCCTGCGGAGGTAGTCCCGGAAGGTTCGCGCCGGGATCGCCTTCGGAGCAAGGAAGCGATGCCCGTACGTGACGGCCCCGCTCCGGATCCCCTCGATCTCGAACTCCACCGCTTTGCCCCCGTACACGGCGAGGAGCCACCGGATGGGCCGGACGAACCGGATACTGCGATCTCCCCAGCGCATGCTTTTGGGGAAGCTGAGGGAGGTGACGATCTGGGGCAGGAGCGAGGGGAGCACCTCGGCCGTCTTCGCGCCCTTCATCTTTTTGACGGCGGCCACATAATCGCCCCGGTCGGTTGTGCGGATCTTCAGCCGCTCGACCGGGAGGCCGTGCGCCCGGGCAAAGCCGAGCGCGGCCGCGGTCGGCTTGCCCGCCGCATCGTACGCCGCCGCCTTGGGGGGGCCGGTGACCTCGCGCACGTCGTCCGCCTGCTTCTCCGCCAGCGCCTCGACGAAGAGCGTGAGCCGCCGCGGCGTCCCCAGCGTCCGGATCCGCTTGAAGCTCAGACGCGCCCCCCGCAGCAGCCGGTCGGCCACCGCGCCCAGATCCCGGAGGGCGTCCGGCATATAGACCGAGGGAATCTCCTCGGTCCCGATCTCGAACAGCAGTTCTCTTGCGGGTGCCATCCGTATCTCCGTTCGTGGCCGTGAACCCTGAACTACTTCCGCCGGCCCGTCGGCTGCGAGGCTTTCTTCAGCAGCGGAAATCCCATCTCCTCGCGCTGCTTGAGGTATGCCTCGGCCACGCGGCGAGCCATATTCCGCACGCGCGCGATGAGACCCTGCCGCTCCGTCACGCTGATCGCTCCCCGCGCGTCCAGGATATTAAACGTATGGGAACACTTGAGGCAGTAGTCATACGCCGGAAGGACGAGCTTCTTCTGGATGAGCCGCATCGATTCCGCCTCGTAGAGGTCAAACAACTTGTACTGGAGCTGGATGTCCGCCTCGTCGAAGTTGTGGACCGACCACTCTACCTCTCCCCGATGGTGGACGTCCCCGTAGGTGACGCCTGTGACCCACTCCAGGTCGTACACGTTCTCGACGCCCTGCAGGTACATGGCGATCCGCTCGATACCGTAGGTGAGCTCGCCCGAGACCGGCTTGAGGTCGATCCCTCCCGCCTGCTGGAAGTACGTGAACTGGGTGATCTCCATCCCGTCGAGCCAGACCTCCCAGCCCAGGCCCCACGCGCCGAGGGTGGGCGACTCCCAGTCGTCCTCCACGAACCGGATGTCGTGCTTCAACGGATCGATCCCCAGAAACCGGAGGCTGTCGAGATAGACCTCCTGGATGTCGTCGGGCGAGGGCTTGAGGATCACCTGGAACTGATAGTAGTGCTGCAGGCGGTTGGGGTTCTCGCCGTACCGGCCGTCGGTGGGGCGCCGGGAGGGCTCGACGTACGCCACGTTCCACGGCTCGGGGCCGAGGACCCGCAGGAAGGTCGCGGGATTGCTGGTACCGGCCCCGACCTCGATATCATACGGTTCCTGGATGACGCACCCTTTCTTGGCGAAGAACTCTTCGAGGCCGAGCACCACGTCCTGGTAGGTCATCCCCTTCCCTCCGAACACGATGCCCGGCAGAGCCGGTGACCGCTCCGCCGGGCCATCCCCCACGACTCCCCCCGGTGGCCGGGAAGCCAGCGGGAGGGCGGTAAATCCTGATAAAAGATGGACAGAGCTTACTCAAGAGGTGGTTGAAGTGTCAAGAGGAAAGCCCGGAATGCCCGATTGGAAGCGGGCCGAGCGGATTCTCCGGCCCAGCTTGAACTCGAGGAAGGTGTGCAGGAGCGTCTGTAGCTCCTTCGAGAGCTCGAGGGTCAGCCCGCCGCGATCCCGGCCGGTCCTCACCCCGAGGCTCGCGCGGAGAAACGCGAGCGCCGCCGGGGAGAGCGGGAGAGTCTCCATCGCCTCCGTCCGGCACGAGGCGCAGAGCAAACCCCCTTCACTCAGGCCGAAACTCTGCACGCCTTCGGGGAGCCGCCCCCGACACCGCACGCATCGGTACAGCTCGGGGAGATAGCCGAGGGTCTTCAAGAGCCGGATCTCAAAGACCCGGAGGAGCGGCGACGGCGGCAGGCCGGTATCGAGGCCGCCGAGGGTCTCGACGATCAGGCTAAAGAACTCTCCATTCCCCTCACCCTCGACGCCCGCGATCCCGGTGAGCTCGGCCACCTCCGAGGCGGCCACGAGGAGATCCAGGGAGGTCCGCAGCGCGTGGAAGGGCTGCTGCAGGGCAAATTCGTTCAGGCGGTGCAGGTCGGTGTTCGCCCGCTCGAAATAGACCAGGCGGCCGTGCGTGAAGAGCTCGAGGCTCCCGCCGAATCGACTGCGAATCCGCCTGGCACCGGCCGCCACGGCCCGGACCTTGCCGTAGCTTTCGGTGTAAAAGACGACGATCCGGTCCGCCTCGCCGATATTGTGTCCCCCGATGACGACCGCTTCGCTGGATCTCAACCCCATCTCAGGATCCTAGCGAACTCCAACCTGCCGGCTGCCACAAGGCTCCCCCTCCCCGCACTCTCTGCACTCTCTGCACTCTCTGCACTCTCTGCACTCTCT
>DASRUH010000097.1:0-3266 GCA_035655535.1 Methylomirabilis sp. (SeqCode) | reverse complement strand
AGATCATGATCCCGTTCTGTCGCACCGTGGAGGAGGCGCAGCGTGTCCAGGCCGAGATGGCGCAACACGGGCTCCGGCGGGGTGAGAAGGGGCTCGAACTGTACGTGATGTGCGAGATCCCGAGCAACGTGATCCTCGCCGACGCCTTTGCGGAAGTTTTCGATGGATTCTCGATCGGCTCCAACGACCTCACGCAGCTCACGCTGGGAGTGGACCGCGACTCGGAGATCGTCGCCCATATCTTTGATGAACGCCACCCGGCGGTGAAAGCTGTGGTCGCGAGTGCGATCAAGGCGGCCAAGGCCGGCGGGCGGAAGATCGGGATCTGCGGGCAGGCCCCCAGCGACTATCCGGAGTTTGCTCAGTTCCTGGTCGAACAGGGCATCGACAGTATGTCGCTCAATCCGGATGCGGTCCTCAAGACCACCCTGGCGGTCCTGGAGATGGAAAAGGCGTTGGCCGGTAGAGCCTATGGGTGATCGACCTCAGGCCTTCCGGGCGCTCTTTGCGCCGCGATCGGTGGCGGTCGTCGGGGCCTCGACCCGCCCCGACAGCGTGGGACGGGCGGTCTTCGCCAACATCCTCCTCCACGGCTACACCGGCGTCGTCTACCCCGTGAATCCGAAGGCCGCCAGCATCCTCGCCGTAAAGGCGTACGCCTCTGTCCTCGAGATCCCGGACGAGCTCGACCTCGCCGTCATCGTCGTTCCCAGCGGGAGCATCCCGCAGGTGTTGGAGGAGTGTGGGCAGAAGGGGACCAAGGGGGCAGTGGTCATCTCGGCCGGGTTCAAAGAGCTCGGGGCCGAGGGGACGCAAAGGGAGGAGGCCGTCCTCCAGGCGGCGCGGAGGTTCGGGATCCGGCTCATCGGGCCCAACTGCCTCGGGATCATCAACTGCGATCCCCAGGTCGCGCTGAACGCCAGCTTCGCCCGCACCATGCCCCAGCACGGCAACATCGCCCTCATCTCCCAAAGCGGGGCCGTCGGCGTCGCCGCCCTGGAGTACGCCCAGGCCGAGCGGATCGGCCTCTCCAAGTTCGTCTCCGTCGGCAACAAGGCGGACGTCAACGAGAACGACATGCTCGCGTATCTCAAGGATGATCCCCAGACGGACGTCATCCTCCTCTACCTCGAAGACCTGACTGATCCAAAGGGGTTCATCCAACTGGCCCAGGAGATCTCGAGGATCAAGCCGATCCTCGCCGTCAAGTCGGGACGGACGCTGGAAGGGGCGAGGGCCGCCTCCTCGCACACGGGGGCCCTGGCCGGCTCCGACGAGGCCTACGACTCCCTCTTTGCCCAGTGCGGGGTCCTCAGGGTTGAATCGTTGGAGGAGCTGTTCGACTACGCTGTCGCCTTTGCCATGCAGCCCCTGCCGACAGGAAACCGGGTGGCCATCGTGACGAACGCGGGGGGCCCCGGGATCATGGCCACAGACGCCGCGATCCGCCACGGCCTGACCCTGGCCCCCTTGTCCGAGACGACACGGGCAAAGCTCCGCGAGAAGCTCCCGCCCGCCGCCCCGATCGACAATCCGGTGGACGTCATGGGCGACGCCGGGCCCGATCGCTATGCCGTCGCCCTCGAAGCCGTCCTCGTCGATCCGGCGGTGGATGGCGTCATTGCCATCTCCACCCCCCAGCTCATGACGGATTTGCGATCCATCGCGGCCACAGCCGCAACCATCGCGCCTCGGCATCGCAAGCCCACGCTGCTGTGTCTCATGGCGACGGGAGAAGTGATGACGGGCGTGTTGGCCACGTTGACCGCGGCGCGCCTGCCGCACTACCAGTTCCCCGAGGATGCGGCCAGGGCGCTGGCGGCCATGGCGCGCTATGCGCGGGGGGTCCACCGCCCCCGCTCGGCAGTCAAGGTCTTCACCGACGTCGATCGGGACGCGGTCACGCGCGTGCTCACCCGAGCACGGCAGGAGGGGCGGCACTTCCTGCCGGAGCACGAGGCCTACGCGGTCCTACAGGCGTACGGCTTCCCGGTCTTCCCGTTCCGGTGCGTTCAGGGCGAGGACGAGGCCGTCCGGGCGGCCGAGGCGATCGGGTATCCCGTCGTGATCAAGATCGTCTCGCCGGACATCATCCATAAGGTCGATGTCGGGGGTGTCAAGTTGAACCTCATGAACGAGGGTGAGGTGCGACAGGCGTACCAGGCGCTGATCGCCGCCGTCCAGGCCGCCCGTCCCACGGCCAGGCTCCAGGGGGTGTTGGTGCAGCGGATGGTCACCGGGGGAAGGGAGACGATCCTGGGGATGAAGCGGGACCCGCAGTTCGGTCCCCTGCTGCTCTGCGGCCTGGGCGGGACCTACGTGGAGATATTCAAGGATGTCACCGTCAGGATCGCCCCGATCACCGCCCTCGAGGCCCATCAGATGATCGAGCAGCTCAAGAGCGCTCAGATCCTGTCGGGCTACCGGGGGGCGCCTCCCTCGGACATCGACGCGATTGCGGACTGCCTCGAGCGACTCTCGCAGCTCGCCCTGGACTTCCCGGAGCTTCACGAGCTCGACATGAACCCCTTGATCGTCTTTGAACAGGGGAAGGGCGCCGCGGTCGTCGACGCTCGCGTCTTCATCTCTTAGGGGTACCCAGGCGAGTGGCGCATCGGTCCACCCCTGACCGCCGGCTCCAGGAATATCAGGCACTTCAGACTCCCGACCACGGAGGCCCGGCGACAGACTCCGACGGATCAGGTTTCAGTTGTGTAGACCCCCAATTTCTTCTTGACAAGCAGTCGGCCGATAGAGTACATAAGTAGCCTCCCCATTGAACCCCCCCCATGACTGCGTGGGGTAAGTGAACGGAGCCACGACGCTCCCCTGGAGGAAGCACACTCCAGACCGAAGGGGCGAGAACGTGTAGCGCCCATCTGTCAGCAGGGTCGTGGCCGCCCCACAAAGCCCGAGCCCTCCCAACTGACTGATAGATGGGTCGGAAGGCGGTATCCAAACATTCGCACGTTTGTGTGCCCGACGTGATTCGAGTCTATTCTTTCTTGGTTGACCGGGGTTCCCGCTCGAGAACCTGAGAGCAGGTACGGAGGCTTCGTGGGTGCCACAGTGAGTCCCCGAAACAATTGTTCTTCTTGGCCCCGCATTCTTGTCCTGGGCCTGCGGTCTCCCGAAGTAGGAGCTCAGGTACGAGATATCCTGTCGAATGCTGGTGGCTTTGCGGTGTCGCTGGAAGAGGGAGAAAATGGCCTGGTCGACCTCATCATTCCGATCCTGACCCCACGTCTTGACCCTCGGACCGTCCT
>DASRUH010000096.1:0-9561 GCA_035655535.1 Methylomirabilis sp. (SeqCode) | reverse complement strand
AGGAGAATTTCGCCACCGCCAGCCCTTCTCCTATCTTATGATTTATTGGTGCGTGAGTTCTCCGAGGACGGACGGGCACGCCGCCGACAGGACCCGTTGGCCGTCCAGCTTATGCCGTCCGTGGATTATTCCACCGTCCCCGGAATATTCTTCCCGAGGCGGAGAGCCGGGTCGCGACGGGACTCGTCGGTGAGGGGTTAGGGGTGATGGGTTGGCGAAGTTTCGGCGATCGCGATGCGCTCGAGGACCGGGGGATGGGTGTAGAGGAGAAAAACGGCCCAGCCGGGGGGTGTGATGTCGGCCAGGTTGGAGCGCGCGAGCCCCACCTCCATGCTGATGTAGGCCTCGCGACTGCGGGAGAGCGCTAACGCCGCCCGATCCGCCTGTCGCTCGAAGTGGCGAGAGATGGCGTTCTGGACTGGGAGCGTGGCAAGGCTCAGCACGAACAGGGTCAGCACAAGCAGGGGGAGGCCGGCAGGGTCGGCCGCATGCGGCAGGAGCCTTTGCGTCACCCCCCATCGGAGCACGAGGGCGGCGACACCGAGGCCGGCCAACAGCGCCAGGATCGAGAGCCCCACCCCCTTCCAGATGTGGTGATGCACCCGGTGGCCGATCTCGTGGGCCAACACCACTTCCACTTCTTCGGGCGAGGCGCCCGTGAGGAGGGTGTCGTAGAGGACGATACGCTTGGTCCGCCCGAACCCGGTGACGTAGGCGTTCGCCTTCACCGTCCGTCGGCTGGCGTCCGCCACGAGGACCTGCTCCACCGGGAACCCGGCCCGCTCCGCAAGGCTGGTAACCCTGGCCTGCAGCGCCGGATCGGAGAGGGGCGTGAAGGTGTGGAAGAGGGGATCGATGAGGATTGGGGCCAGGAAGGTCAGGGCGACGATCAGACCCCCGAGGACCGCCGCGGCCGGGACGAACCAGCGGAGCGGGTCGCGGCGGATGAGCGCGTAGAGGACGTGCACCGTCGGCACGAGCAGCGCCATCTGCAGCAGCAGTCCCTTGCCCCAGTCGAGGAGCCATCCGCCGAGCCGCTGCGTCGCGAGGCCGTACGCATGCTCCCGGACGTACCCGCCGTACAGATCCAGGGGGAGCAGGAGCAGGCGGAACAGCACCAGGAGGCAGGCCGCATACAGGCTCAGGGCGAGCCACGGATGATCGCCGCTCCAGGCGGCGCAGAGATCGTGCAGCATCCGACCTGCGGGCGTGAAGACGAGGAGCAGGAGGAAGCCGAGCTGGACCGCGCTCCGGACCCCGAAGAGGAGATACCGCCCTCCCATGTAGCTTCTGCCCCGCAGGATCTCCTCCGGGGTGAAATACCTGAGCGCCTCCTCCCGGACCTCTGCCGCCCCCCACACGACCACGCCCAGAAACAGCACGCTCACACACCAGACCGTCAGGGCGCCGGACAGGATGCGCATAACCGCCCCGCTAGTCCAGCTTCTTGTGGAAGCGCAGCACGCTCAAGGTGAAGACCACCGCGCCGAAGGCGGCCAGGATCATGAGCTGCGGCCAGAGATAGGTGATGCCGATCCCTTTGAGGAGAATGCCGCGCAGGATCTGGAGGTAGTACGTCAAGGGCATGAGATGCGCAAGCATCTGCCCGACCGGCGGCATTCCCTCGATGGGAAAGAGGAGGCCCGACAGGTAGATCCCGGGGAGGAGGAAGAAGAAAGAGATCTGCATGGCCTGGTGCTGGGTCTGGGCGAGCGTGGAAATGTAGATACCCAGGCCGAGCGTGCCGCTGATGAAGACCAGGCTCAACAGGTACAGGAGCGGAAGACTCCCACGGATCGGGACATCGAAGAAGACGACGCCGATGACCAGGGCCAACGTCATCTGGGCATACGCGACCCCGATATTGGGGACGAGCTTGCCCAGGATCAGTTCCCAGCGCCGGATCGGGCTCACGATGAGGGCCTCGAGCGTCCCCCGCTCCTTTTCCCGGACGATGACGGCGGCCACGATCGTCATGGTGGTCTGCATCAGCATGGCGCCGATCAGGCCGGGAACGATGAAGAGAGCGCTCACCATGTCCGGGTTATACCAGGCGCGCACCCGCACATCCAAGAGGGCGCCGGGTGCCTGGGACACCCCCATCGCCTCGAGGACCTTCACACCGAGATCCAGCGAGCGGGCCTGGCCGATCGCGGTGGCCGCGTTGACCGCCGAGGTGGCCAAGAGAGGATCCGTGGCATCCACCAGGACCTGGAGCTGCGCCGGCCTCCTCGCATGCAGATTCTCCGAGAATTCCGGCGGGATCACGACGCCCACTTTGGCCCGCCCCCGATCGATGAATCGGGTGACCTCCCGAAGATTGCCCACGTAATCGGTCACGGTGAAATACTGCGAGTTCTCCAGCGCCTCGAGCAATTGCCGGCTCTCCGGCGTCCGGGACTGATCCCAGACGACCGTCGCAATGTGCTTCACTTCGGTATTGACCGCGATGCCGAAGATCCAGAGCATCATCGCCGGCATGAAGAGAATCAACATCAAGGTGAGCCGATCCCGCCAGAGCTGGATGAACTCCTTGCGGATGATCCCCACGAGGCGCGTGTTCATTTCCCCCCCTCGATCCCCAGGCGGAGCTGAGCCCGGAGGCTGCGTCGCTCGTCGAGTCCGACGAAGGAGACGAAGATGTCTTCGATGGAGGGCGGGACCCCTTCCACCCGCCGCACCTGGATCCCCGCCTGCTCGAGGGCATGGGCCACCCCGGCTTCGGAGAGGCCATCCCTGCTGGTGATGAGGTGAAGCAGGCGTCCGTACCGAACGACTTCCTCCACCCCGCCCATCATTTCCAGAATCTCCAGGCCCCGGCCGGGCAGCGTGCAGTCCACCTCCCAGACCTGGCCCTGGAGCTGGGTCGCCTTGATCTCGGCGGGGCCCCCCTGCACCAGGAGCCGGCCTTTGTAAATGAATCCCAGCGTGTCGCAGTGCTCTGCCTCATCCATATAGTGAGTCGTCACCATGATGGTCGTCCCCTCTTCGGCCAAACGATAAATAAGATCCCAGAAATTCCTGCGCGAGACCGGGTCCACCCCCGCAGTCGGCTCGTCGAGAAAGATGAGGCGCGGCGTATGCACGATGCAGCAACCGAGCGCGAGACGCTGCTTCCACCCTCCCGACAGGGTCCCCGCCAGGTCCCGCTCCCGCCCGGTGAGATCGGCCATCCGCACCATGCGGGCGATCCGCGGCCCCCATTCCGGCTTCGGCACGCCGTAGATGCTCGCGTAGAACTCCAGGTTCTCCTCGACGGTGAGGTCCTCGTACAGGCTGAAGCGCTGCGACATGTAGCCGATCCGCTCTTTAATTCTCTCCTGGTCCTTCCGGATGTCGAAACCAAGGACGCTCCCTTCCCCGTCGGTGGGATCGAGGATGCCGCAGAGCATCCGGATCGTGGTGGACTTTCCGGCGCCGTTCGGCCCGAGGAATCCGTACACCTCCCCCTCCCGGACCTTGAGGTCGATCCGGTCCACCGCGACGCGCTTGCCGAATCGCTTGGTGAGACCCGTCGTGACGATGGCGTACTCACCCATGGGCCGTCACCCTGTCCCCCCGACCAGGATCTCGGCGTCGGCCGGCATCCCGGGCTTCAAGTGGCCCTCGGAATTCTCGAGGGCGATCTTCACGCCGAAGACCAGATGGACCCGTTCTTTCTTCGTCTGGACGTTCTTCGGCGTGAACTCCGCCTTGCTGGCGATCTCGATGACCTTCCCCCCGAAGGACCGATCGGGAAAGGAGTCGACCCGGATGCGGGCTTTCTGGCCGAGCCGAATCTTGCCGATGTCGCTTTCGGCGATGTAGACGCGGATCCAGAGATCCTGGGGGTCGATCACCACGGCGATGGACGCGCCGGGGAGGACCGTCTCGCCCTGGTCCGCCGCCTTGGTGAGGACGAGGCCGGAAAGCGGCGCCCGGATCACCGTATCCTCCAGGGTCACCTGCGAGGCGCCCAAGGCCGCCTTGGCCCGCGCCACCTCCCACCGCGCCGCCTGGATCGCCTCCGGCCGCGCCCCGGCAAGGAGCAAGCTCAACCGCTCCTCGGCCGCTTTGTGCTGCTCTTGCGCCACCTGATGGCGGTTCACCGCCGCATCCCGATCCAGGGACGAGAGGGCCCCCTCGCCGAAGAGCTCCTGGTACCGCTCCCAGTCGAGGCGCGCCTTTTCGAGATTGGCCGCAGCCTGGGCGACCGCCGCCCGCGCCTCCTTGATCTCCTGATCCCGGGCGCCGGCCAAGAGCTCCGCGAGCTGCGCCTCGGCCTTCGCGACACTTGCCCGATCCCGCTCGACCGCGGCCTTGTACTCCCCGCCTTCCAGGCGGGCGATGACCTGCCCGGCCTTCACCGTGTCCCCCTCCCGCACCAACAGCTCCTGGATGCGTCCCAGGACCTTCGTCCCCACCCGGACCTCGGTCGCCTCAATCGTCCCCGTCCCCTCGAGGATCTCCCCAACGGAGTTGCGGGCGAGAGACAGGGTGATGGCCGCGGCCGCGAGGACTGCAACGGCGAGGGCGATGAGTCCGATCGTGCGCGGGGACATGGTCGCTTTTCTCTCAGCGAGGCTGCGGCGCCGCCTCGTCCAGAAGTGCGGTAAACTCGGCCTCATTCAGGATGGGGACGCCGAGCCGCCGGGCGTCGTCGTGCTTCGAGCCGGGATCTTTGCCGATGACGACATAATTGGTTTTCTTGCTGACCGCTGAAGTGACCCGTCCCCCGAGCCTTTGAATCCACGCCTTGGCCGCGTCGCGGCCCACCCCCTCGAGGGTCCCCGTCAGCACGAAGGTCTTCCCGGCAAGCGGCCGCTCTCCCGCCGCGACCCTCTCCTCGGTCATCTTCACCCCGACCTCCTGCAATCGCCTGATGACCCGTCGGTTCTCGGCCTGGGCGAGAAACTGGGCCGCGGCGGCCGCGATGCGGGGACCGATGCCGTAGATCCCGGACAGTTCCTCCGCCGTCGCCTGCAGGAGCTTGTCCATGCTGCCGTAATGCTCTGCGAAGAGCAGGGCGGCGCGCTCGCCGACGTACCGGATACCGAGACCGAAAAGGAGGCGGGCGAGCCCCCGGCCCTTGCTTGCCTGGATGGCCTCGTACAGGTTCGTCGCCGACTTCTTGGCGAGCCGCTCGAGGGAGGCGAGCGTCTCGACGTCGAGGTGGTACAGATCGGCGAAGTCCTTGACCAGGCCGCGGTCAACCAGTTGATTGACGACTGCCTCGCCGAGGTGCTCGATGTCCATGGCCCGCCGCGACCCAAAATGGAGCAGCTTCTCCTTGAGCTGGGCCGGGCAGGCGACGTTGCCGCACCGCCAGACGACCTCCCCGTCCGGCCGGTAGGCCGTGCCGCCGCACGCCGGGCAGTGGGCCGGCATCCTGAACGTGGGACGGCGCGTGTGCTCGGGCTCGGGCACCACCTCGACCACGTGCGGGATCACGTCGCCGGCCCGCTCGATGACGACGAGGTCTCCCTCCCGCACGTCGAGGCGTTCGATCTCGTCCGCATTGTGGAGCGTCGTCCGGCTGATGGTCGCACCGGCGATCTCGACGGGATCGACCTCGGCCGACGGGGTGAGGGCCCCCGTGCGCCCGACGTTTACGATGATCCGGCGGATGCGCGTCCGGGCCTGCTGTGATTTGAATTTGAAGGCGATGGCCCAGCGGGGGTGGTGCGCGGTGCTGCCCAGGGTCTCTTGCTGCGCCAGGCTATTGACCTTGAGGACGACGCCGTCGGACTCGTAGCCCAGCTCGTCGCGCTGCTTCTCCATCTCGCGGTGGTAGGCGATGGCGGCGGCGAGATTCCGGCAGAGCCGGACCTCCTTGCTTACCGGTAGGCCGGAGCGCCGGAATGCCTCGAGCACCTCCCAGTGAGAGCGTGGGGTCGGCCGAGGGGTCGCCGCCGCGAGCCCGTAGAGGATGATGTCCAGCCGCCGCTTGGCCGTGATGGAGCTGTCCTTCTGGCGCAGCGAGCCGGCCGCCGCGTTGCGGGGATTGGCGAAGGTGGCCTCGCCGGCCTCCTCCAGCTCGCGGTTCAGCATCTGAAAGGCGGACCGCCACATGAAGACCTCACCCCGGACCTCGAGATGCCCGCTGCCGGCCAGCGGTCCGTGGAGGGTCATGGGCAGGTTCCGGATGGTCCGGAGATTGTGCGTCACGTCCTCACCCACGCGTCCGTCCCCCCGGGTGGCCCCGCGCACGAAGAGTCCATCCTGATAGACCAGGGCCACGGCCAGGCCGTCGATTTTTGGCTCGCAGACGTACTCGAAGGCCGCATCCGGCAGGATCCGCTTCAGGCGGGCCTCGAACTCGCGCACGTCCGCCTCGGAGGTCGCGTTGTCAAGCGAGAGCATCGCGCTACTGTGCTCGACGGCCGCGAACCCTTCGGCGACCTGGCCGGCGACCCTCTGCGTCGGCGAGTCGGGAGTGATGAGCTCCGGGTGCTGCTCCTCGAGCCGCTTCAGCTCGTTGAAGAGCTTGTCGTATTCGGCGTCGGAGATCTCGGGCCGGGCAAGCACATAGTAGAGGTAGTCGTGGCGGCGGATGAGCTTCCTCAGCTTCTCAACCCTCGCCCTGGCCTTTTCGAGGCCTTTCACGTCCTTCTCCCCCGCTTCCAAGCATAGTGATCCATCTGCCGAGTATACCCGCACTCTCCTCGATGACGCAACGCCCGGCCCTCTTTTCCTCTCGCCACCCCTGCTCCAACTGAGCATAATTCTTGCACCAGTTCGAAGTCCGGGAGTACTGCCATGACGCGAAGGGTGCCACCCGGGTGCAACGAAACTCTGCGCTGCTCAGGGTTGCCGAATCCGTGCCATCACCTCCGAAAATCTGCTTGACAGGAGAAGCACCCGAATAATAAGATAATGTGGCCTTTTAAGCGGGCCCGGCGAGGCCCGTAAAGGAGCAGTCATGAAGATTCCAAACGTAGGGCGCGGTGTGTGATACCTCCTCACCCGAGGGTGAGGAGGTTTTTTTATGCCTACTTACGGAGCCATGGGCGTCCGCGAGAAAGCACAGATCATGGACGGGGCGGGCATCCAGCGGGTCCTGACCCGGGTCGCCCACGAGATCGTCGAGAAGAACAAGGGGACGGCCGACCTGGTCCTCATCGGCCTCCGCAGCCGGGGGGTGGACCTCGCCCGGCGGCTGGCCCAGCGCCTGAAGGAGGTCGACACGGTGGACGTGCCGGTCGGGGCGCTGGACATCACGCTGTACCGAGACGACCTGGGCAAGGGGGGGGCCCAGCCGGCCGTGCGAAAGACCGAGATCCCCTTCTCGATCGAGGACAAGAAGGTGATCCTGGTAGACGACGTCCTGTACACGGGCCGGACCATCCGCGCGGCCATGGATGGCCTGATGGACCTCGGGCGCCCCCGGACGATCCAGCTCGCCGTCCTCGTCGATCGCGGCCACCGCGAGCTGCCGATCCGGGCCGATTACGTCGGCAAGAACGTCCCGACGGCCAAGACGGAGCAGGTCCAAGTGCTGCTCCAGGAGGAGGACGGCGCGGACCGGGTGGTGATTATGGAACAGATCGATTGACCGAGAGACGACCAAAGACCGCCCGATCGTGATTAGTGGATAGTGGTTGGTGGTTAAGAGCAAGAAGCCAAGGACCACCAGTCACCAATCACTAATCACCAGCCACCCGATGTGGGTCATTGGTCAACGAGGGCGAGGATGACGCTGAAGCGAAAAGACCTTCTGACGATCCGCGAACTCGAGGCGGATGAGATCCGGCTGATCTTGCAGACCGCGGACTCGATGAAGGAGATCGCCTCGCGCGAGATCAAGAAGGTCCCCGCGCTTCGAGGCAAGACGATCATCAACCTCTTCTACGAGGCAAGCACGCGGACCCGGACGTCATTCGAAATCGCCGGCAAGTGGCTGAGCGCCGATGTGGTCAACATCTCGACGGCCGCCTCGTCCGTCACGAAAGGCGAATCCCTGATCGACACCGGCAAGACGCTGCAGGCCATGCACCCGGACGTGGTGGTCGTCCGCCACCCGGCGCCGGGGGCGCCCAAGATCCTGGCCGACCGCCTGCAGGCTGCGATTATCAACGCGGGTGACGGGGCGCACGAGCATCCGACCCAGGCGCTGCTCGACCTCTTCACCATCCGCGAGCGCTTGGAACGCCTGGAGGGCCTCCGGGTCGCCATCGTGGGCGACATCAGCCACAGCCGGGTTGCACGGTCCAACATCCTCGCGATGCAGAAGATGGGCATGGAGGTACGGATCGCCGGACCCGCCACGCTGCTCCCCCGGGCCCCAGAACAGCTCGGCGTCCAGGCCACGACCAGCGTAGAAGCCGCCATTGCGGATGTCGATGTCATCATGCTGCTGCGCATCCAGCGCGAGCGGCAGGGCCCGACCCTGCTTCCGTCGCTGCGCGAGTACAGCCGTCTCTTCGGCCTCACCGTCGAGCGGCTGAAGAAGGCAAAGGAAGGGGTCCTGATCATGCACCCCGGGCCCATCAACCGGGGGGTCGAGATCGCCCCCGAAGTGGCCGATGGCCCCTACAGCCTCATCCTCGATCAGGTGACCAACGGCGTGGCCGTCCGCATGGCCCTGCTGTATCTCTTGACGGGCGGCCAGCCGAGTGAACGCTGATGAAGGTTCACAGTTCACGGCTCACCGTTCACAGAGAAGTCCGAAGTTCCGTCCGTGAACTGTCAACTGTGAACCGTGAACGCCACAACGGAGCGTGAGATGCGAATGGTGATCACCGGAGGCCGGGTGATCGACCCGGCGAGCGGGATCGACGACACCCTCGACATCCTGGTCGAGGACGGGCAGATTCTGCGGGTGGATAAGACCGTTCAAGGTTCACCGTTCAACGTTCAAGGGAGAAAGAACAGAAAGGACGGGAGCGACGAGGCACCTTTGCCGAGGGTCGATCGGGTGATCGACGCCACGGGCAAGGTGGTGGTTCCCGGCCTGATCGACATGCACGTGCATCTGCGCGAGCCGGGCCGCGAGGACGAAGAGACCATCGCCTCCGGCACGGCGGCCGCCGCCCGTGGGGGATTCACCGCGGTCTGCTGCATGCCGAACACCGAGCCGGTGAACGACACCGCCTCCGTCACCGAGCACATCCTGGAGCAGGCCCAGAAGGCGGGGCGCGTGCACGTCTTCCCCATCGGATGCATCTCGCGGGGGCAGCAGGGGCAGGAGCTCGCCGAGATCGGGGAGCTGGTGGCGGCCGGCTGCGTCGGCCTGTCCGATGACGGCAAGCCGGTGATGAGCGCCGAGCTCATGCGGCGCGCGATGGAGTACGCCACCATGTTCGATGTCCCGCTCTTCCCCCACTGTGAGGACCTGGCCTTGTCCGGCGGCGGGGTCATGCACGAGGGGCGCGTGAGCACCGCACTGGGGCTCAAGGGGATCCCGTCCATCGCCGAGGCCGCCATGGTGGCCCGCGATATTCTCCTCAGCGAGTATACGGGCGCCCGGGTCCACATCTGCCACGTGAGCACGGCCGAGTCGGTCCGCCTGATCCGGGAGGCCAAGGCGCGGGGCGCGCGGGTGAGCGGCGAGGCAACGCCGCACCACCTGATCCTCACCGA
>DASRUH010000095.1:0-13525 GCA_035655535.1 Methylomirabilis sp. (SeqCode) | reverse complement strand
GGCGGGTGCCTCTTTCAGTCTTAACTTGGCGCAAGGAGCGACAAGCGCCCCTTTAGGTTTCACTTTCACCCCGCCCGCCCAGGTGAAGACTCATATCCTCGTCTTCCAGGGCCGGTTGGGCAATGAAGGGGGCGCCGTCGCCGCCAAAGTCAAGCAGGTGCCGCTGAACGCTTTTTTCCTGTGGCACGTCAGATTCTACAATGACCAGTTTGAATTGGTGAGTCTTGGTTCCACATCCACAGGCGACTGCTTTCAACGCCTGCGCAACATTACTGTATCGGGGAAGCATACGGGCCTTCGGAGAGACTATCTCTTCTTTGCCTTTGTAGACCATCCCAATCCTGCCGTCTCGCCACTCGATGTCTCGGCCCTTGAACTGACCGGGCGGATATCACCATCTCCGCCCCACATCCCCCAGGCTGCGGACTACAGTACTTCTAACAACAAGGTAGTCGGAATCATCCACCCGGCCGGGGAGGCGACCTGCACATTAACGGGCCAATCCTCCCCCTACGCACCACGCGTTATGGCGCTCGAGCTCACCTCTCAAATCGCCCCCGAGTTCTTCGCCTCAACTCCCATTCCCCCACCTAATCACTATGTCTACATGGACGCCCTTGATCTGTTCCGAGACACCGGCGCGGTGGCATCTGAGCCTGTCGTTCTGACCCAAAAGCTGACGTCAATATCTCTGGACCAAATCCAACAGATCACCCAGGGTTTACATCCGCTACTCGTCCCCCCTCCCTCCTTCCCCAAATCGGGGGCTGTGTATGCGTTCGCGCAGGTCGACATTCCCAATGTAGATAGCTGGGAGCTGCAAGTGACGGACTCCATCGGCGCAATCTGGGGAGGAACAACCCCCATTGCCTCCACCTCCGTGGCCGAAATGTGGGATCTGCAGAGCCTCGCATTACTCGCGAGTGGTGAAGCGGCCATTAATCTCGATGTGCTCTCGGCCCTCCATCAGCGCATCCGAGGGTATGAGCTTCAGTGGGTCTTTGGACCGCAGTATCAGGCAACATTAAGACGGGGGCTGGATCCATTTACCCTCCGCCACAACCCCAACAACCCTTTTAACCCCATTAGAGAAAGCATTCCATAGTCGTCCTCGGTAGGTCTTGATGTACTGCCTTACCCCTGTCTAACTTGTCTCGTAGGGGACTGGTTCGCGAGGGGCATCGGGGTTGGTGTTGAATCTTGACATCCCCGTCAAATCGCAATTTACCGTTGCTCAATCGAGCATCCTCTCGTCAGAGACTACTTCATTGCGGGGCCCTCGTTCCGTGTGCCATTCGGTTGTTGATAGCGCCAACGTTTTTCCTTGCAAAGCCCTCCATTGACTGCATAACCTCTCAGGCGTGGCCAACGAAGCAGTCCCTAAAGACCATCCCAGTTGATGGCTTTAGCACCTCGATAAGCCGACCTTGTCTTATCGGGAGGTCACGTTCCCAGCAACAGCTCTGTGTGAAAGGTCGCGTAGGATCGCACATGGTCAGGGAGAAGGATTCGTGGCTGCGAGAGGCTGAAACGAAGCTTGGGCAGCGCTTTCGGAATCGGGCGCTGCTTCGGGCCGCCCTCACCCACCCTTCGGTCGGAGCCAAAGGGAGGGCCTTTGAGCGCCTGGAGTTTTTGGGCGACGCCATCCTCGCGCTCGTCTTAGCGCTCGACCTGTATCGGCGCTACCCGCATCGCTCCCCGGGAGAATTGACCCGCCTCCGGGCCAGCCTGGTGAATCGGCACGCGTTAGCCCAGGCGGCAACTCACCTGGGAGTGCCAGCGATGCTCCGTATGGGAAAAAGCGAGGAGCCCGAAGGCCGACGGCGAGCCACGATCCTGGCCGCGGCTTTCGAGGCGATCGTCGCCGCTCTCTTCCTCGACCGGGGTCTCGGCTCGGTGACGAAGTTCCTCAGGCAACATCTCCTTCCCCGCCTCAGCCCCGACTTTTCCCTTGATGCAAAGTCTGAACTGCAAGCGTGTGTTCAGGCCGTACTCAAGACGCTCCCGCGATACCGCATCCTCAAGCTGTCGGGTCTTCCCCACGCCCGCCGCTTCGAGGTCGAGGTGGAGGTCAAAGGACAGAGGCTGGGGACAGGGAAGGGGGGGGGCCGACGGGAAGCCGAGCAGAAGGCAGCTCTCGGCGCGCTCACCCACTTGCGAGAAAACCCCCATATTTTGCGGTCCTTTCAAGGATGAACACAGCATTTTGTGTGATTTCCCTTGACACGAGCGCGACCCTCTGGTACCTTCCGGAGGACTTTTGCGGAGTCCGGTGTCTGAAACTGCGTATCTCGGAGGTCTTTCGCTGACCTCGGACATGCGATTCCGGACTGTGGACGCCAGTGGAGGCCCATGCAACTTAGCAATCTGACGCTGTTCGGATTCAAGTCCTTCGTCGAACGGCTCTCCATCGATTTCCAGCCGGGGCTCATCGCCATCGTCGGACCCAACGGGTGCGGCAAGAGCAACATCGTCGACGCCATGCGCTGGGTGCTGGGGGAGCAGAGGCCGAAGGCCCTCCGCGGAGAGCGGATGGAAGATGTGATCTTCGTAGGAAACGCCCACCGCAAGCCGGTCGGGATGGCCGAAGTGTCCCTCACCCTTTCGAATATCGAAGGCCGGCTGCCGATTCCCCACGATGAAGTGACCATCACCCGCCGCCTGTACCGCTCGGGCGAGAGCGAGTATCTCCTGAACCGGCACGTCTGCCGCCTCAAGGATATCACCCGTCTTTTCCTCGACAGCGGGCTCGGTCGGGAACCCTACGCCCTGATCCAGCAAGGGGTGATCGGCTCTTTCCTCAACGCGAGACCGGCGGAGCGGCGCGCCCTCCTGGAAGAGGCGGCGGGAACGATGTCGTACAAGGTGAACCGGAATACCGCCCTTGGGCGCCTGGAGGCTGCGGAGCAGAACCTCCTGCGAGTCCGGGACGTCCTCCAGGAGATCGAACGGCAACGCGCCTCGCTGCACCGCCAGGCGAAAAAAGCCGAACGGCATCAGCGCATGACGGCGCGACTGCATGAGATCGAGGCGCTTGTGCTCCTCGCGGCGGACCGCCGCCTCGAAGCGGAGCTCGCCCAGGTGCTCGAGCAGGAAGGGCAGCGCACCGGGGCCATCGAGGCGTGCCGGCTCCGGATCGCGCAGGAGGAGACCTCCCTGGAATCCGGGCGGCTCCAGGACCTGGACCTCGAGAATCGGATCACAGCCGCCCACGAACGCCTCTATGGCCTCCGCAGCCAGCGCAGCCGTCAGGAGGCGGAATCGCAGTCTCGGGAGGAACTGCTCCGGGACTTGAGACGGCGGGCGGAAGAGCGCCAGAGTGAGCTGCGCGCGGTCGCGGAACGGCTGCACCGTCTCCGCGGGGACCTCGAGGCCGACGCCACGACGCGGCGCGCCACGGACGAGGCTCTAGTGGTGGTCACCCACGAGCTGCGGGAGCTCAGCGACGCCCTCTCTTACCGGGAAACCGGACTCCGCGAGCAGGCGGACGCACTCGAAAAGCGCAAGGAGGAGCTCGTAGCAGCGACCGACCGGCTGGTCGGTCACCGGAACCACGTGGCCTCGCTCACGGAACGGCAGCGCCTCCTCCGCCAGGACCGGGAGTCTCTCCAGCGTCAACTCGCCGCATCCCGGACCGAAGCGGACACTCTCACGACTCGCGATGGGGAACTGACGCGGCGTCTTGACGAGCTGACGGCGCGGATCGCGTCGCTGACCGGGGAGCGGGCGGCCCTGACCGAGGAATTGACCGGCCTCGCCGCCCGGCAGGAGGCGCTCGGCGAGCAGCGGGCTGCGCTGCGCGGAGACCTCCGGGAGTTGGAAGGCCGCCTGCACTCTCTGCGGGAACTCGAGGAGGGGCTGGCCGGCCTGAGCGAAGGCCCCCAGTTCCTCCTGAAAGGCAAGGCCGCCGGCGTGGCCGTCTGCCAAGCGATAAACGGCCCGCTCTCCAGAATGCTCCGCGTGGATGTGGCGTGCGAACGGGCCATCGAAGCCCTCTTGGGCGATCTGCAGCAGGGACTCATCGTTCCGACCGCCGAGACCGGCGTGTCGCTGATCCGGTATCTCGAGCAGGAAGGAGGCGGCTGGGCCACGCTCTTGCCCCGTCAGGTGGAACGGGCGGGCGAGAGTCCACAAGCCTCTCTGCTTGAACAGGCCCTCGCGGCGGCTCACGCCGCCCTCGATCCCGATCTGGCCCAGCGGGTGGTGGGACCGGCCTTGAATTTCGTCAAGGCCCCGGACGAGCTTCAACCCCTCCTCCGCTCTCTCCTGGCAGACGCTATCATCGTCCAGGACCTCCCCACGGCCCTCGCCCTCCTCCGCCGCCTTCCCGGTGCCGTCCGGGTGGCCACTGTTGCCGGGGCGGTGCTCAGCTCGCGGGGGCCGATGCAGGGCGGCACCACCTTCGCGGTAAGCCTCCTCAGTCGGCGCCGCGAACTCGAAGAGCTTCCCCTCCTGATCGCCCGGGTGACCGAAGAGCTGCAGGCGGTGGAGATCGAGTGGGAGAAGGTGCAGGACACCCGTGCAGAGCGCCAACACGCCTCAAGCCTGCGCGAGGAGTCCCTCACAGCGGACACGGAAGCCCGGCACCCCGTGGAGCGTGCCCTCGCCGAGGTGCGGACTGTGTCCTCCCGTCTCGGCAGCCAGACCGGACTCCTGCACGCGGAACTCGACCGCCTCGACGTGGAATTGGGCGACCTGGAGACCGCCCTCAATCAGGCGCAGCAGACCCTCCAGACCTGCACCCGGCAGGAGGAAGAGCTGAAGCAAGACACCGCCGCGCAGGCCCGGCGGGTGTCCCTGTTGCAGGCCGAGCAGCAGGAACTCCAGCAGGCGCTGGCGGAGGCGCGGATTCGATCGACGTCCCTCGAAGAGCGAAAGGAAGGGCTCGTGCGCTCTATGGAGCGCCTCGCGGCCGATCTCGACCGGGAACGTGCACGGGAGGCCGATCTCGGTCGGGAGGCGGACGAGGATCGATCGCGGGAGGCGGCGCTGGCTCAGGAGATGACGGCCCTGCAACAGTCCCTCGGCAGCCTCCAAGGGCACGAGGCCCAGGAGGCTGGAGCCCTCCAGAATCTTCAGGGCGAACGGGATCGGCTCCGCCAGGTTCTCCTCACTCACGAGGAGGCCTTGAAGGCGCTGCGCAGGGAGCTCGCCGAACTCCAGCAGGAGCAGGCGGCCACGGCGTCGCGGCGGGCGGCACTGAGCACCGAGCGGTCGCTGCTGCAGAGGCGCCTGCAGGAGCATGCACCGGAGGGGAAACCGCTGGAAGCGCTGGACACCGAGGACGCCCCCGCGGACCCCGAGACGCTTGCGCACGAAACGGAAGAGCTCCGCCAAAAGCTCGCGGGGCTCGGCCCGATCAACATGGCGGCCCTGGAGGAGTACGAGGCCCTCACGGAACGCTTCTGCTTCATGACCACCCAGGCCGAAGACCTGACGGCATCCGTCAATTCCCTCAAAGCCACCATCGCCGAGATCAAACAGACGATCGAAGAGCTGTTCGGGAAGACCCTGACGGCGGTGAACCAGCATCTGGATCTCCACTGGCAGCGCCTCTTCGGCGGCGGGGAGGCCGCGCTCGTCCTGAGCGAGGGCGACGACACCGGAGAGCCCGGCGTCGACATCCGGGTGCGGATCCCCGGGAAGCGGACCACGACCCTCTCCCTCCTGTCGGGGGGTGAGAAGACCCTCGGGGCCATCGCCTTCCTGATGGCCCTGTGGGCCACGCGGCCCAGCCCCTTCATCGTGCTGGACGAAGTGGATGCGGCGCTCGACGATGTGAACGTGGACCGCTTTACCGTCCTGCTGCGCGAGCTCGCCCTCACCTCGCAGGTCATCGTCATCACGCACCATCCCCGGACCATCGAGGTGGCCGATCTGCTCTACGGGATCACCATGGAGGAGCCGGGGCTTTCCAAGCTGATCTCGGTCCGTCTCGGCAAACCGGCAGACCAACCGGTCCCTGCCACCGCCTCCTGACCGAGGCCCGCCGACAGTTCATGTCATGACGGAACACCCCTTCGACAGGACTTCGGCGAATGCAGACTTCGACGAGCACAGTCGAGTCGTCGAGCCGCTCTCTCCCTTCGCCCGCTTTGCAGCCGGTCTCCGCAGGACGCGGACGGCTCTCGGGGACCGTCTTGCCGGGCTGCTCACCCGACCCCGCATCGACCAGCAGTTGCTCGATGAACTCGAGGAAGTACTGATCACCACCGATCTCGGCATGCCGACGGTGCAGCGGTTGCTGGATGCCATCCCTCACGGGCTGACGGAGCCGCCCGCGCTCTTCTCCTTCCTCGAGCGGGAAATCGCCGCCCTCCTGTCGGTTCCAGAGACGCCCACGCCGGAGGGCCACCCCCATGTCGTATTGATCCTCGGCGTCAACGGCGTCGGCAAGACCACCACCATCGGCAAGCTGGCGCTGCGGGCGATGCGCCTTGGGAAGCGGGTCACCCTGGCGGCGGCGGACACGTTCCGGGCCGCGGCCATCGAGCAACTCGAGATCTGGGGCACGCGGGCGGGAGCGCAGGTCATCGCCCATCAGGCGGGGGGCGATCCGGCGGCAGTCGTCTTCGACGCGCTGGAGGCCGCCCGGGCCCGGCGGACGGACCTGGTCCTGATCGATACGGCCGGGCGGCTGCACACCAAGAAAAACTTGATGGACGAGTTGAAAAAGATCCAGCGGATCGCCACCCGAACGCTTCCCGGCGCCCCCCACGAGACCCTCCTGATCCTGGACGCGACCACCGGGCTCAACGCCGCCGTGCAGGCGCGGGAGTTCCAGCAGGCCCTCGGCGTCACCGGACTCATCGTCACCAAACTGGACGGGACGGCCAAGGGCGGCGCGGTGGTGGGGATCGTGGCGGAGCTGCAGATTCCGGTGCGGTACGTGGGGTTGGGCGAAGGGGTCGAGGACCTCCAACCCTTCGAAGCGCCTGCGTTCGCCGCGGCCCTCCTCCGCCGTAATGCCTGAGGCGGATGCTCTCTGGCGGCGCGGCCCAACCCTTGACACCTCACATCCCGGGTGATAGCGTGGGCGGGAAGTGCCCGAGAAATCGGGCCTTGGCGAGTTGCGACGATGCTGCAAGCGGATCGGACTTACATGGAGCGCGCCCTCGTCCTTGCGACCCACGGGAGGGGACGGACCAGCCCGAACCCTATGGTGGGGGCCGTTCTCACTCGCGAGGGCGCCATCGTCGGGGAAGGATTTCACGCGGCGGCGGGGGGCGATCACGCGGAAGTGGCCGCCTTGAAGGCAGCCGGCCGGAGCGCACGCGGCGCGGTCTGCTATGTGACTCTCGAGCCCTGCCCCCATTACGGACGAACGCCCCCGTGCACGGACGCCCTGATCCGCGCGGGCGTCGCCCGAGTGATCGTCGCCACCTACGATCCCAACCCGGCCGTTGCGGGCAAGGGAGTGGAGAGGCTCCGGACCGCCGGGATTCCGGTCGAGGTGGGCCTGCTCCAGGAGGAGGCGGTCCGGCTGAACGAAGCCTATCTGAAATTCATCCGGACACGAGAGCCGTTCGTCCTGCTCAAGGCCGCCACGAGCCTTGACGGCAAGCTGGCGACGCGCACCGGCGAGTCGCGATGGATCACGGGCGAGCCGGCCCGTCGCCGGGTCCACGAAATGCGCGCCGCCGTCGACGCACTCGTGGTGGGGATCGGCACGGTCGTGCGGGACGATCCCATGCTCACACCCCGCCTGGAGGGAGCCGAAGGCCGCGATCCGCTGCGCGTCATCCTCGACAGTCGCGGTCGCCTCCCCGTGACCGCCCGCGTTCTCCGGACGGGCTCCCGACCACCCCTCGTGGCCGTTGCTGACGGCCTCGCACCGTCCCGCCTGAGTCGCCTGCGGAAGGCGGGCGCCGAGGTGGTGGCCGTCCCGCCGGCCGAGGAAGGACTCTCCTTGCCCGCCCTCCTCCGCGAGCTCGGACGCCGCGACATCACTGCGGTCATGATCGAGGGGGGAGGACGGGTGACCACCACCGCACTCACCGCCGGCGTCGTGGATAAGGTGATCCTGATGCTCGCCCCGATCCTGATCGGGGGCAGGAAAGCCCCGACCCTCCTGCAGGGGGACGGGGCCGAGAAGCTTGCGGATGCGCTCCGCATCACACACATGCGGGTCGAGCGCCTCGGAGAAGATATACTCGTCGAGGGGTACCTGACTGAACCGGCAACTCCCTGGACGCCATAGCGAGATGTTCACCGGCATCATACAGGTTCAGGGGAGCGTGGTGGCCCTCAGGCGGGGGACGCAGGATGCTCGTCTCACGGTCGCCCTGGCGGCGCCGGGGCCGGATCTCGCCATCGGGCAGAGCATCGCGGTGAACGGAGTCTGCCTCACGGTCACTGAACGGAACGGCAGCAGCTTCACCGTGGATCTGTCTCCCGAGACCCTGGAGCGGACCACCCTCGGTGGCGTGCAGCCGCGTGAGCAGGTCAATGTGGAGTTTCCGCTGCGGCTCGGCGATTCGGTCGGCGGGCATTTCGTCACCGGCCACGTCGACGGCGTCGGCCCCATCCTCCGGCGGGAGGCCGCAGGGGAGTCGGCGTGGATGTGGATCGGCGTCCCTCCCTTCCTGACCCCCTACATCGCGCCGAAGGGCTCCATCGCCGCTGACGGGGTGAGTCTCACGGTCGTGGAGGTCTCCGGGCACGCCTTTTCGGTCTCCCTGATCCCCCACACGCTCGCGACGACGACGCTGGGGCGGAAAGGGGCCGGCGATCGGGTGAACCTGGAGGTGGATGTGTTGAGCCGCTACGTCGAGCGGCTTTTCGCCGGGCAGCGACTGTCGGCGGGGCCTCGCCTCACGCGCGAGGTCCTCCACGAGCAGGGGGTCGCGTAGGATCGAGCGCCCATGCCTTTCGACCGTATCGAAGACGCCATCGGAGATATCCGCGACGGCCGGATGGTCGTCGTCGTTGACGACGAAGACCGCGAGAACGAAGGGGACCTGACGATGGCCGCCGAGCGAGTCACCCCGGAGGCCGTCAACTTCATGGCCACGCACGGCCGCGGTCTCATCTGCGTCTCCTTGCCCGGGCACCGGCTCGACGCGCTCAAGATTCCGCTGATGGTCTCCGAAAACACCGCGCCCTACGGAACCGCATTCTGTATTTCGGTTGAGGCGCGGCGAGGGATCACGAGCGGCGTCTCGGCCCAGGACCGCGCCACCACCATCCGAGCGCTCGTGGACCCGAAGACGCGACCAGAGGACCTCACGCGCCCGGGTCACATCTTTCCCCTCCGGGCCAAGGAGGGCGGCGTCCTGGCCCGGGCGGGTCAGACCGAGGCGGCCATTGACCTTTGCCGGCTGGCTGGGCTCACCCCGGCCGGCGTGATCTGCGAGATCATGAACGAGGACGGGAGCATGGCCCGGGTCCCCCAGCTCCTCGCGTTCGCCGCCCGTCACCGCCTGCGCCTCGTGACGGTCCAGGATCTGATCACGTTCCGGATGCGACGGGAAAAGCTGGTCCAGCGCGTGGCAGAGGCCGTCGTTCCGACGCGGCACGGCAGCTTCCAGGCCGTGCTGTACCGCAGCCTCGTGGGACACGACCAGCACCTGGCCCTCACCCTCGGGGACATCACGCCGGCCGACGAGGTGCTGGTCCGGGTGCACTCCGAGTGTTTGACGGGGGATGTCTTCGGTTCCCTGCGCTGCGACTGCGGTTCCCAGATGGACCGTGCGCTCGCCCTCATCGCGGCGGAGGGTCGCGGGGTCTTTCTCTACATGCGGCAAGAGGGGCGGGGGATCGGGCTCGCTGACAAGTTCCGGGCCTATGAACTCCAGGATCAGGGATACGACACGGTGGAGGCGAACGAGAAGCTGGGGTTCAAAGCGGACCTCAGAGACTATGGGATCGGCGCGCAAGTCCTCGTCGATTGTGGGGTCAGCAAGATGCGGCTCCTCACGAACAATCCACGGAAGATCGTGGGGCTCGAGGGATACGGCCTCCGCATCGTCGAGCGCGTCCCTCTGGAGATCGAGCCGGTCCCGGAGAACCGGGACTACCTGGCGGCCAAGCAAGAGAAGTTGGGCCACCTGTTGCACGGGCTGAGCGGCGGGCAGGGATAGATCGGAGAGGGATGATGACGCGGAATTTCGAAGGACAGCTCTCCGCCCAGGGATTCACCTTTGCCATCGTCCTGAGCCGGTTCAACGAATTCATCACGGCACGGCTCCTCGACGGGGCCCTCGACGCCTTGCTCCGCCACGGGGCGGATCCGGACACGATCGACGTCGTCAGGGTGCCGGGGGCCTTCGAGATCCCGGTGACCGCCAAGCGGCTCGCCTCCAGTGGCCGCTACGACGCGGTCATCTGCCTGGGTGCCGTCATCCGCGGGGCGACCGCCCACTTCGACTACGTCGCGGGGGAGGCCGCCAGAGGGGTCGCCGCCACGGCCCTGAAGACCGGCATCCCGACCATCTTCGGCATCCTCACGGCCGACAGCATCGAACAAGCCATCGAACGGGCGGGGACGAAGCTGGGGAACAAAGGATTCGAGGCGGCGCTGGCCGCCATGGAAATGGCCCACCTCTTCGCCCAACTCGACAAGGAGCAGGGTGAAACCCCGGACAGCCAGTAGGAGAGGGATGGGCAAGCGCCGGCATGCCCGAGAAGCGGCCCTGAGCATCCTGTACCAGCTTGAGTTCCGTGCGGGAAAGCTCCCCGAGGTCTTCCGCGACTACTGGGCGGAGCATCCCAGCCCCCCGGAGGTCCAGGCCTTCGCCGAGGACCTGGTGACGGGAACGGTTGCGCATCGGGAGGAGATCGACGCCCTCATCGCCCGCACCGCCGAGCACTGGGCCTTCTCGCGGATCGCCCTGGTGGACCGGAACATCCTCCGCATTGGGACCTACGAGCTTCTCTTCCAGAAGGAGATCCCCGAACGGGTCATCCTCAACGAGGCCATCGAGATTGCAAAAGCCTACGGCAGCGACGACTCGAGCCGCTTCGTCAACGGCATCCTCGACCGGATTCGCGTCGTGACCCGCCCCCCCCTCCTGGAAGCCGCCGAAGGATGACCCAACCGTCTCCGGACGCCCTCGAAGAGGTCGCAGGAGACGTCCTGGTCCTCTTCCATTTCCAGGATACTCCCGTCCCCCGCGGCGCCCTCGGCAGGGTCGATTGGATTCTCTCGGGCGCCGTCTCGCGCCTGGCGGTAGATGGCAAATTCAGCGGGGGGGTGGGCAGCGCCGTCCTGTTCCCCCCTGCCGGGAAGTTCCGGGTCGAGAGGATCTTGGTCCTCGGTCTGGGGCCGCACGGCGAGGTGGACGTCTCCACGCTGCAGGCGGCAGGCCGACACCTCACGCAACTCCTCGACAACCTGCGCGCTCGCGACATTCGGATCGTATTGCCCGAGGCACTGCATCTCTCCCCTCACGAGGTGACGGAGATTTTCGCGGCGGCACTGCGCCATCCGGAGAGTCAGGCCGACACCTCTCCGACGATCACCTTCCTCAGCCCTCGGCGCGCACACCTTCCGTGATCCCCGGCAGTGATGACACGCCCCCCGTCGTCTCCGGGTTCGGAGGGACGCCGCGGTCTCGACCGTTCGGAGAGAAGCCGTCGCCTACTCGGGATAGCGGCGGAGGAGGGTCGTGGCGTTGGTTCCCCCGAATCCGAAGGAATTGTTCATCGCGACCCGGATCGGAAGCTCCCGGGCGGTGTTCGGAACGTAGTCCAGGTCGCAGTCGGGGTCGGGGTGCTCGTAGTTGATGGTCGGGGGAAGGATCCCGTGCTTCAGGGACAGGATGGTGGCTACCGCTTCAATGGCCCCGGCGGCCCCGAGGGTATGCCCGATCATGGACTTGATGGAGCTGATCGGCAGTCGGGTGGCGTGATCGCCGAAGACCTGCTTGATCGCCAGCGTCTCGTTGGCGTCGTTGTACGGTGTGGACGTGCCGTGGGCGTTGATGTAATCGACCGCCTCCGGCGGAAGCCCGGCATCCCTGAGGGCGGCCTGCATGGACTGGACCGCGCCCTCTCCGCCCGGAGCCGGCGCGGTCATGTGATAGGCATCGGCGCTCATCCCGTACCCGCAGACCTCTGCATAGATGGACGCGCCCCGGTCGAGGGCATGCTCGAGTCTTTCCAGCACCAGGACCGCCGCACCCTCACCCATGACGAAACCGTCGCGCTCCTTATCGAAAGGACGGCTGGCCCGCTCCGGCTCGTTATTCCGCGTGGAGAGCGCCTTGCAGTTGCTAAATCCGGCGACGCACAGGGGAGCAATCACCGCCTCCGTTCCCCCGGCCACCATGACATCCGCCTCCCCGCGCTGAATGATCCGGAGCGAATCGCCGATGGCGTGATTGCCCGTGGCACAGGCGGTGGAGACACACGAGTTCGGGCCCTTGAGCCCGAACTGCATCGAGATGCGCCCCGACGCCATATTGGGGATAATGCCGGGGATAAAGAAGGGGCTGACGCGGCCCGGCCCCTTTTCCAGAAGGATGCGATGCTGCTCCACCAGCATGGGGATGCCGCCCATTCCCGTTCCCACCAGCACCCCGATCCGCCGCCGGTTCGCATCGTCTACCTTCAGGGCGCTGTCCTCCACCGCCATGATGCCTGCGGCCAGCGCGTACTGCACGAAGAGGTCCATCTTGCGGACTTCTTTCTTCTCGACCCACTGCAGGGGATCGAAGTCTTTCAGCTCCGCCGCAATCTGGCAATCGTGACCGGTCGGGTCAAAGGCCGTAATGCGCCGCACCCCCGAAGTCCCGGACACAACGGCCTTCCAGAACCGATCGACGCCGATTCCGACGGGAGAGACAACCCCCATTCCCGTCACGACTACCCGCCACATGATTGCTCCTTGCTCGCCCGGCTGCGTGCCCCGAGCCTAGACCCGTTCCTTGATGTACTGGACCGCATCTTTGACCTGAGCGATCTTCTCGGCATCTTCGTCCGGAATCTCGATCCCGAACTCCTCTTCCAGGACCATGATCAACTCGACGGTATCCAGGGAGTCGGCCCCCAAATCCTCGACGAAAGACGCCTCGGGGGTCACCTCCGACTCGTCAACGCCCAACTGCTCTACGATGATCTTCTTCACCTTCTCCGGCACGTCCACGGCCCGCTCACCTCCTCACCCCCCAGCAAGAACGAACACACCCGGTGCGTCACATCCACAAGCCCCCGTTGATATGGATGACCTGACCCGTGATGTACGCCGCGTGATCCGAGGCAAGGAAAACGACCAGCTCCGCCACCTCTTCCGGTGTGCCGAACCGGCCCACGGGAATCTGGGCGCGCATCTGCTCCTGAAGCTCCGGGTCCAAGGCGTTCGTCATGTCCGTTTCAATGAATCCCGGCGCCACGGCGTTGACGGTGATGGCCCGGGAGGCGACTTCTTTGGCGGTCGCCTTCGTGAAGCCGATGATCCCCGCCTTGGCCGCCGCGTAGTTCGCCTGCCCCGGATTTCCCATGATCCCCACCACCGAGGTGAGATTGATGATCCGCCCCCCTCGCTGTTTGATCATCGGCCGCAGCACAGCCCGGGTGCAGTGGA